>NZ_JBEUDO010000013.1:0-57339 GCF_050584665.1 Nitrosomonas sp. ANs5 | reverse complement strand
TCCGGCCAATCAGGCTCGTCCGCAGTAGATCAGTCTATTCTCGGACAGCCTCCTAGGCCACCTGAAATGAACCAAAATTCAAACTTGCCCCATCATACCGACCTGCATTAGCCACCTCGAACCAGCAAAACCGGCATGGGTGCAGCACGCACCACGCCTTCGGCAACGCTTCCCAATAGCAGACGGCTGAAACCGGACCGGCCATGTGTGCCGATCACGATCAGTTCCGCCTGCCAGTGCTCCGCTTCCGCCACGATGGCAGGAGCAATCTGTCCATCTTTTGCTTCCAGCGATTTGATTTCGGCAGTTACTCCAGCCTGTTGGACGATGCTTTTTGCCTCGGCCAGCATCTTCTCGCCACTTTTCTTGAATGACTCTTGCAGCTCGGCATAGTTGACATACCCTTCATCCAGCCAGTAGAGCATGTCTTCGAATACATGCACCAGCTCAAGCTGGGCATTGATCAGCTTGGCCAATTTGACAGCTTCCTGGAGCGCGCTGCGAGCAGTGGCGCTTCCATCCACTGGAACCAGGATTTTCTGATACATACTTGTCTCCAGATAGGTTAATGGTGTAAAGATTGTGCAGCCGCTTGATTGGGCAAGATGGGTTATTGCAAAGGTTGGGCGAGCGTACAATCCGGTCCAATCCACCGTCCTCTGCTTTCCGCGCGCGTATAAACCGGATTACCCTGTACGACGCTTTCGAATTCCGCCTGACCGGTAAAGCTTTCCGGATTGGTAAACACCACTTCTGCCGTACCATTGCCCTTGAATTGGGCGTTATCACAGACTAAATCCACCTGATAGCGATTTCTCACTTTACTGGCATGCTTGACGTCGCACCCAAACTGATTTTCAAAAAGATCGACAGGTATCTCTTGCTCGGACATATCCTGGGTGATACAGATCATCGAGGTCGCTGCCCCATTACGAATTTCCGGCATTTCCAGTCCATACTGCCTGGCAAGATTGGTTATCTGTTGCATGTGCTCGGTTGGAATATGAGGCACCAGCGCCAACAGATCAGATTTCGTGGTGACTTCCCACAATCCCGCGCGAATAGTGTTGTCAGCCCAAGCGACGCTGGATACCACACCCAATAACAAGATAAAATATTTGTGCACGAAAACTCCTTTCCTTATATGCCACGCATTTCAAACAACCTGAAAAAGACTCTTTGGCCGTCTTGCAGAACCTGACTTGATCAGTCATATCATCGCTTTGACACAGTTACCAACGAGACAATGCCATCCTGACTGCGATCAGCATAGCATATCACCCAAGCTAGGAATTCCAGCCTCAGGTTTCTACATTAATGACAGATAATTATTGACAAAATACTACATGAAGAGTAAATGTTTTTTCACATTGGTTCAGACGAAATGACTGCATTCACTCTCCATAAGTGAACAGGGGGGCAACAGCGATGGGAACAGATGGCAAGCTGCTTCTTTGAAGGACTGGATCATCTTTCTTCAGGGGATGCCAATTACACCAGTCCGCCGAAATGCGGGTTATCGCCTCCGGCGCCTCTGCTGTCGGGACCCGTTCAAAGTCAATGTTCCGATACATGAAGCCATGCATCCTTTTATTGACGATCTGCCATCCGCACCCCTTTTCCGTAGATCTGGCGCTGGCAGCAGGGCAAACCGCTTTTCGAGCGAGCATGCGCCTCGGCATGCCATTTCGCTCAGAACCCTAAAGTCTATGACACCGGAACCGATATGAATCGGGTGCGGCAAATTTCTCCAACCGCCCGTCTCGGATTGCTGGAACTCACCCGCGAAACATGCGAACGATATATGGAGCAAGGGGGAAGCGATTGGCGTCAACCCAAACGGGGCAACCGCACAGCGGACAATGAAGCTTATTTCATTACACCACGTGCGGATAAAGCCGGCTACAAGGCTAACGTATTGCATGGCATCTGGGCTCAGGTACCGTATCTGCATAACGGCTCGGTACCGACCCTCTGGCACCTGTTGCGACCAGAGCAGCGGCCTACTACTTTCATCCGTTGCAACATCAAATATGATGCATCATGGGTTGGTTTTGTCTGGGATAAAGCACCCCCCCTGGATGAATACGGTCCTGGAGATAGCGTGCACGCTGCAGAATATGACACCCGGCTGCGAGGAAATGCCAATCAAGGACATACCCATGGTCAGCAATGGTCGGATGACCAGGTGCGGGCTGTCATTGAATATATGAAAACGCTCTAGGAGGCTGTCCGAGAATAGACTGACCTACTGCGGACGAGCCTGATTGGCCGGATTTTACGATCCTTTTCGTTAAATAGAACGACTATTCGCCTCAAATGATCGAAAAATCCAACTCAACCAGCCTCGCCCTCGCTACGATCGCTATTCTCGGACAGCCTCCGAGGAAGCTCAGCGGAAGCAGTGGCTGCGGCAAGAAAGCCAGCCTAAAATGATTTTGGGATGTATGGGTAAAAGTCGTTACTGACCAGCCAGGCGATCAAGGCCTGGCTGAAGCGGCCTGCTCTGACAGCGGCATTCCCTATTTCCGCTCAGCACTTTAAGCCAACTAAAACGGGAGAATTTAATGGCTCAATCGAATTGGAGTACCCCCAAGAATCGTCGATTTGCATGGCTGCACCAGATAACCAGTACAATTGTTCGCTTCCTGAGACAAATCCATCAATGGATCAATCCTGGGAACAAACCAGCACCCCCTGCCGAATCAGTCGATCAATTAGAAACAATTCCAGCCCAGAGTTTTCTGGCCAGGGTGGCTTTGGCAGAACAACAAACTCCACTGGTCGCTGCGCCCGATCCCAATGACCCCCGTTACGCAAATAATCGCGCGACCTACGAGACCGAGAAAAAAGCGTATGAAACCGCGCTCCAGGCACGCGGCGCCGCTGTCGCTCAGGTAGTCGCCACCTGCCTGAGAACCCAGCCCCTCGAAATGCTGCAGGAGTTACTGGAGCAGCCAAGAGAGGCCATGCCCGTATTCAAGCCGATTGTCGGGCCAGCCGTAGTGGTACGGCATGCGCATGTGATCAAATGCCTGGAACGCACGGATTTGTTCACCGTAGATCCCTACGCCCCGGAAATGGCCCGAGCCAACGACGATCAAGCCAGAAATCCCGAACAGTCTCCACCTTTCATGCTGGGTACGGATAAAGAAGAATGGTATCTCCCCGATGATATTCTCTTGCGACGCTTCGTCTCACGCCAGGATGAGAAAATCCTGGCAGCCCTGGCAAGACAGGAAGCCGAATACTGGACACAGCAGGCAAAAGAAAAAGGAGAAGGAGAATTCGATTTCGTGCCGACCATTGCCCGTTTTGTCCCCCTGCGCATCGTAAGCGATTATCTGGGCGTTCCCTTCTACGCCACCGGCCAGCCGGCTTGCCTGCCTGATTTGCGAGGTGGAGAGTCGTTCCCTTTGGATGACGCATTAAAACAGGTTTTTACCTTTCAGCGGATACAAGCCGGCAAGGTACCGACTGCTGATGATCTCTACAATTGGGTAAAAGACGCCTTTCGCAATATTTTCAATAACTCTAATCCCGCCGATCCGCTATTCACCCAGTTTCGCCAACAAGGGCTGGAAGCAACCGAGTATTTGACTGCCTATATCCACGAGCTGGTCAAACATTTCAAAGCACAGCTCGAGCAAGGCGAAAACGTACCTGACACCATGCTGACTCGCCTGGTGCGGCTACAGCTGAGCTTGGCGGATACGCAACAGGCCGCAGCACTGGAGCAGGAATTTGCAGCGGTATTGGGAAGGCCATTACCTGCAGGAGAACTTGGCAGACGACTGTCCGATGCCTATATCCGCACCAATGTCTTTGGTACAGCCGTGGGAGCGGTCGTTAATCCGGAAGAAGCCAGCGCACGGATTGTTGACTCGATCCTATCGCTTAAGGAAGGCAAGTACGAGGGAATAAACGGCTCGAGCTATCAACACCTGCAAGCGATGGCCAAGGTTCCGGTAGACAGTCCGCAGGCAGCCGAGAGTCTGAAGATTGTGCGTCAATACGCCCTGGAAGGATTGCGTCTGGAACCACAAGGGGAGGTACTGCCGAGACGATGCGTTCAGGACAATACCGAACTCGATGGCGTTCTGATCCAGCGTGGCACTACGGTGTTCGTCGCCTATGCCGCAGCGATGCGGGATCCGGAGGCCACACCCAATCCGCTTGCCTTTGATTTTACGCGAAATGAAGATGCCGTTCCCTATCAACATAATGGGACAAGAGCCAAGGAAGCGCCACAAAGCCGCCTTTACCTGCAGCATGGCTATGGGCGGCATAAATGCCTGGGTCGCTATGCTTCGGAAATCACCATGCAGGAATCACTGCGGGCCTTGCTGCGGCTGGGTGATCTGGAACGACGCAGCGCGCTGCAAATGGATGCACAAAATCTTTATGCCGTCAGCTTACGGGTGGGTTTCAATTCCTAGTACCCCGTTCCACCAAACCGCTTACATGAAATCGCGCCTTCGCCTGTCATGCGTTGTTGCAAATCCTCGCCATAGCTACGGCTATGACTGCGGTTTGCGCCTAGGAGGCTGTCCGAGACTGATCTACCGCGGACGAGCCTGATTGGCCGGATTTTACGATCCTTTTTCGTTAAATAGAACGGCTATTCGCCTCAAATGATCGAAAAATCCAACTCAACCAGCCTCGCCCTCGCTACGATCGCTATTCTCGGACAACCTCCTAGCCTGGCAGGCGAATCCATCGATTTCATTTGCAAGCTAATTGACGGAACGGAGTACTAGCCAATTTGACTGATTCAGCCAGGAAAGCCGTAGCGCCGAAGCACAATTCCTCTCACCTGGAACGGGCAATTGATTTCACTTGAGGGGCGTTGATCAGGTGCGCGGCAAGCCTCAGCCTTCAGGCCAGGGAAGGAGAGCGCGGACGCCGCAGGCGTCCTTTGCGCAATCAGTGCGGCGTCAGCTGCTGTTCGATGTACTGACTAATCTCGATAGGAGCGCAACTGGTTCAAGAATCTGCCCACCAGTCTTGAATTGCCACATTCGACCATCGATCGTCTGCGAGCCATTGGCCGCAAGCTGCTCAGCGAAGACCCAAACTTCAGGAGGCTGATGCAGACATTGCAAGGCTGCTTACCCGGCACACAACAAGCTTGCTGATTTCAGCTTTCAGCTTCCTCCAAGAATGGCCACAGACTGACCGGGCAACAGGATGGCATCAGGCTCGAGAGTGATTGCCGGTGTGGATGCCAGCAGCAGACACTTAGTCTGAAGCCCGGGACAAGCAATGCGCTGCGCCGCTTCGCTCAGATTACTGGCGATCACCACCGTCCCTCTGGCAACAAGCAACCACCTGGCTGCCTCGTCGTAATGCACGTCGATCTGCTCCAAACGGTCATCAACCAGCGCGGGCAGCGTCCGGCGCAAACGAATCAATGCTTTATACCAATCGAATAACTCGGCATGCGGCCCCCGATTCAACTCTTCCCAGATCAGCTGCGAATGCCGAAAGGTCTCGATCGCCTGCGGGTCCGGTATGCTTTCGGCATCCCAGACAAAAGCAGCGAATTCCCGCCTTCTACCCTGTCTAATGGCTTCAGCCAGATCTGGATTCGAATGATCGGTAAAGTACAAAAAAGACGTACTCGCCCCCCACTCCTCTCCCTGGAATAACATCGGCACGAATGGCGAAGTTAATACCAGCGCCACACCGATTTTGAGCAAGCCGGTAGCAAGCAATTGGCTGATACGCTCCCCCCTGGCCCGGTTACCAATCTGATCGTGGTTCTGCAGGCAGCCTATGAAACGGCGTCCTGGCAAACCGGCAGTTGACCGGCCATGCCGGCGCTTGCGGTAGGCAGAATAGCTGCCGTCATAGACCAGCCCCTTGGTCAGCACCTTTTTCAGATCGGATAATCGGCCGAAATCCTGGTAATAGCCATTTGCCTCATGAGTCAGTAGCGCGTGCAGTGCGTGATGAAAATCTTCGCTCCACATTGCATTCAGCCCCAAGCCACCGGCTTCCGGGGATCGCACCAGCCGCGGATCGTTGAGATCGCTTTCAGCAATCAGAACCAGATGGCGTCCCAGACGCGCCTCGAGCCGGCCAACCGCTTCCGCCAGCTCTTCGAGAAAATGTGTAGCAGAACTGTCGAACAGCGCATGCACCGCATCGATGCGCAACCCGTCGAAATGGTAGTCGCGCAGCCACATCAGGGCATTGTCGATAAGGAAACGGCGCACTGCATCACTTTGGGCCTGATCGAGATTGACCGCTTGGCCCCAGGGCGTGGAATAGGCAGCGGTGAAGTAAGGGCCAAAATGATTCAGGTAATTGCCGTCCGGCCCCAAGTGGTTGTAGACAACGTCAAGCAATACCGCCAGCCCCTTGTGATGGCAGGCATTGACCAGGCGCTTGAGTCCTTCGGGTCCGCCATAAGCATTATGTGGTGCATACAGCGCCACACCATCATAACCCCAGCCATGACGACCCGGAAATTCTGCCACCGGCATGAGTTCCACATGAGTAATGCCGAGCTCGCACAAATGATCGAGGCGAGCAATCGCCGCATCAAAGGTGCCTTCAGAGGTAAAAGTCCCGATATGGATTTCCTCGATCACGCCCGACGCCAATGGCGGGGGGCGCCATGCACCATCCGTCCATTGGAAGCGCTCATGCTCGAGCCAGCATGAGCAGCCATGCACACCGGCAGGCTGCCAGGCCGAACGGGGATCGGGAAAAGGCCCCTGCCCGTCCAGCCTGAATGCATAAGCCACCCCATGTACCAGCCACGGCACATCCAGCTGCCACCAGCCCTGCCCGATAGAGGTCATGGGCACGCATAAATCCTCACTTTCCAGCTCAACATCCTCTGCATACGGTGCCCAAACTCGAATCTCGGTCATGCCAGCATCCTAGATGGAGGTTTTTCCTCGCCACAAACGGGGAATCTAGCTCAGTTCGATACGGTCCCCCACACCATGCAATAAATCAACGCATAGCGTCAAATATTCGCGCAATTGCCGCGTCAGCAAAAAATTTTCCCGCACGAACGCTTGGGCCTTGTAACCCATCGACTGGATTTTCTTTGGCTGGCGCAGCAGGTAACGCAAACGCAAGGCGGCACCTTCGGGGGTATTCACCAGAAAACCCGTGTGATGATCGATGACCTGCAGCCGAATACCGCCGGTATTGCCACCGATCACTGGCTTTCCTTTCCATAGGGCCTCGGTAACAGTCAGACCAAAGCCTTCACGGGTAGATTTTTGCAAGACTATGGCCGCCGCCCGTTGCAGGGCATTGATCATGCGATGGGCATCGGGTGGCAACATTAATATGTGGATATCAGCATCGTTTTCTGCAGCCATGCGCACTTCATTGAGTACGATCTCCCCTTCGGGATCATCACTGGCGCCGCCTCCAGCCAGTGCCAACTGCAAATGCGGCAGGTAGCGTTTTGCCAGGCGATAGGCATTAATCACACCGACGGGATCCTTGAATCGATCGAAACGTGACACTTGCACGACCAGCGGGCGCGCCGGATCGATCTTGAACTGGCTGAGCACATCGGAGATTTCCTCCTCCGGTAACTCGATATTTTTGTCCGACAGCGGATCGATGCTGGGCGGAATAATGAATTCGCAATGCGGCAATGCCTGGGCAAAAGTCGGCAAAGAAAACACGCTGGCATCGTAACCTGCCACATAATCGCGCAGGTATTTCCAGACCGGGCGATAGGGATGGGAAATATCGATATGGCAACGCCAGATCCACTTGCCGCGCCGATTGGGGCATAAAGCCAGAAGAGGTGCCGGCTGTGGATCGTGGATAAACACCAGGTCAGCCTCCTCGAGCAGCGGGCGCAGGTGCTCAGCGTTGGCGGCATTGGTACGCTCATAGGCATCCAGTTGTGTGCGGGGAATAGGTACGTTATTCCCCTGCAAAGCATTGTGCATGCTTTTGGTGCACTGATAGAAATCGGCGGAACCACTCATCACTTCCCAGCGCACATCGATACCGAGTTCCTGCGTCAGTGGCACCAGTTTTTCCAGTATTTCCGCCACCCCTCCACCGACACGCGTGGAGTTGACATGCACCATTTTCAGACCACGAAGCGGCAATGCCAGTTTTTGCAGGTGACGAATGACGTCTTCCCCTGCCACCTGACCGTAGTTTTGCAATAGATGGCTCATGATCGTGCGCCCTTGAAATGACGGGAGAAAGTATCAGCCAGCCGCTGTCGCAATTCAGTCAGCGGTGCAAATGAAGGATCAATGGCGGCCAGCTCCTCGCACAGTGGAAGATAGCTGTCCCCATAGCTCTCCAGCCACTGGCGGAAATCGTCTTTACCGCCCAGGCGGCGACGCGCATCGATGAAATGGTAGAACACGCTGCTGGTGGACATGCGTGGCAACATGCTGGCCAGGCGATGGGGCGCCTTGAGCCGATGGCGGGTATCGAATACCACGATCTTGGCACGAATGAACTCGAAGGGGTACAGCGCATGCGCCCAATGCAGATATTCGCTCTCATCCAAACGCTGTTCAATCTGTTCGAGCAATTCCAGACGCAATGACTCCATATCCTGATAATCAGCGGGATCGATCATGGCGAGGCGCTCGGCCAATATCCCATCATGCAGGCTGTGACGCGCCCAGGAAGCAAAATCATTGTTGAACTCGCGTTCTTCGAAGCGGGGTTGCAGCATCCCTGCCCAGAAGTGGTAATCGATACTACTGGGTGTGATTGTCGCGAGCAAACCGCGGAACTCTTTCAGAGTGATTGCACGCTGGCCGGTCGCAATAGCAATCAGCGCGCAGTCCTTGAGAATGAATCCGCTGTCTTTTTTTGGAGATACGGACATGGCTACACCTCTCCTATTTAAAACAAACCGCGAGCAGTCCTGAAACGATCGTGTCGCTTGAAAATGTATCGGCAATCTTCTGCAATGTCAAACCTGTCAATCGCAACCAATCCCACTCAGAACCAGTGAACCCTGGTAAATCACGTATCAGGCTCTGGATCCCCTTCGCAAGGAAGCCGGTCTAGTACTCCGTTCCGCCAAACCGCTTACATGAAATCGCGCCTTCGCCTGTCATGCGTTGTTGCAAATCCTCCCCATAGCTACGGCTATGACTGCGGTTTGCGCCTAGCCTGGCAGGCGAATCCATCGATTTCATTTGTAAGCTAATTGACGGAACGGAGTACTAGTTCTCAGAAAAACCACACCGCTCCCGGCTCAATAATCCGACTGGGAAACGGTCGAGTATTACTTTGACCGAAGCCAATCCGCCCTCCAGCCTGTCTCCTGTCAACAGGTTGTACCAGGCACCCGTTGGCAGTTCGACAGCAGTATCCTGCCAATCCTCTTTCAACCCCAGCAGCAAGCGGGGTGTTACGACAGCTACAGTCTGCCCACGCATGAATGCCACGGCGTGCACTGCCTTGCTTCCGCTCACCATGAGAGGCTGATAGCTGCCTGCCGGACCGAAATATTCCGCATATTGCTGCCGCAGATGCAAAGCTTGTCGAATCACCCACAATTTAGGCAGCCCCTCATCCGAGCGTGCAAGTATCTGCTCAATAGTCAAGCCCGCAATTTCTGCCAACAGCTGGGCGCGTTCGTGATAATCAACCGGCCGGCGATTGTCCGGATCCACGAGATTCAGATCCCATAACTCAGTGCCCTGGTAGATATCCGGCACACCTGGGGCCGTCAGCTTGAGCAGCGTTTGCGCAAGACTGTTGATGCGCCCCGGAGCGATCAGTGGCTGCACAAATGCCTCCAGCTGGTGACGAAATTTGCCATCAGCCAGCACGGCCTGGACGAATTGTTGAATGGCTTGCTCGTAATCAGGTTGCGGCTGGGTCCATGATGTGTGGGTCTTGGCTTCGCGAATCGCCTTTTGCATGTAATCACTCAGGCGCTGCGTATTGATTGGCCAGGCCCCCACCAAGGTTTGGTAGAGCAGATACTCGGTATTGCGGTCGGGGAGATCATGACAACGATGCTGCTGGTTATATTGCATCCAGTCTTGCACCGTTCTGCCCCAATGCTCCGGGATTTCCGACAACAGCGCCAACCGGGCACGCACATCTTCGCCACGCTTGGTATCATGGCTAGCGGTTGTCAGCAAGGTTTGGGGATAATCAGTCTGGATCAGATTACAGGCCTGATGAAACGCTGCAATTGAAACATCCGGTTTCGCGGGGTTCCCTCCTACCTCGTTCAGGCTTACCAAGCAGTGAAAGCGATAAAAGGTTGTATCTTCCACTCCCTTGGCCATCGCTGGCCCGGTCAGCTGCTGGAAGCGCATGGCCAGCTCCCCTTCCAGCCTGCCCTTACAGCGCAGCAGCAGCAAATTTTCCAGAAACTGGAAGAGCTGCGGATCCAGTTCCGTTCTTCGTTCCTTGGCTAAGGTTATGGCCTCGGACACATACCGGATATCTGTCTCAGTAACGCGCTCTGTTGCCGCTCTGACATAAGTTCGATAAACGGGAAAGCTGGCTGCTGTCTCAAGCAATGCCAGATAAAGCTCATAGCGGGTATAGTCACGATGGCAACGATGCTGTTCACAAATATCCACAAACAATGATGCAAGGCGGTTCAATTCACTGCCCAGCAGCTCTTTGAGCACCTGGCGCTTACTTTCGTAAACCAGCCCGGCAAAATCAACCGTTTCCCCGGTAAATGCCTCCAGCACAGAGGCAAGGGATGTCATGCCGACCGGATCAATAAAAAGTCCTCCGACAAGATTGAGGAAATCATATCCGGTGGTACCGGCAATCGGCCAGTCCGTTGGCAACCGCTCATGATGCTCCAGGATTTTTTCTGCCACGATCCAAGTATCCGGGCACGCCTGACGCAATCTGGCAAAGTACTGCGCGGGATCACGCAACCCATCCGCATGGTCGATACGCAGTCCATGCACCGAACCTTCCCGCACCCACGCAAGCGGCAATTGATGCGTTGCATGAAATACTTCCTCCTCCTCTACCCGCAGACCAGCAAGGTTATTGATATCAAAGAATCGCCGGTAGCCCAGGTCTCGCCCGGCAGTGCGCCATAAGGCCAGCCGATAGTTTTGCCGGTCGACAAGGCCATCTAACTCGTCAGGATCAGCATTCAGGCGGGTCACCACAGCATCGATTGCGATGACGGTGTCCGGTTCATCGTGACTCAGGCGGGTAAGCAAATGCTGGATGACATCCTTGTCGCGGTGCCGAAGCTCGACCAGCCGACGGTCTGTGACCGTCGGACGGGGCAACCGCATGCATGACTCGGCCAGAAAGCCCAATAGCTCCGAATGCGCATCACACGCTGCTTCAGCCAGCAATTTTCCTAGGCTGGAAGGATCAAGCGGGAAACTCTGCTCGCCATAATGCAGCGTGAAGTCCCCGCCCGCATGTTTCAGCTGCAACTCACAGGACTCCAGAATGCGTCCATAATGGTCCGCTAACACCGGCAGCAGCACCTTGTTCGGCCATCGTTCCTCGGAGGCGTCCCAGTCAACGTCGAAATACATGGCAAAACGACTGGAAGGTCCATTCTCGAGTACATCCCACCACCAGGGATTCTGGTTCCCGATGATGGCCATATGATTGGGGACAATATCCAGCATCTGTCCCAGATTCGCTTGTTGCATGACAGCACACAAACGCTTGCGCGCGCACTCGCCGCCCAACGCTTCATTGACTCGGGTCGGATCGACTACGTCATACCCATGGCTGCTGCCACTGGCGGCTTGCAGATAAGGCGAAGTGTAAAGATGACTCACGCCCAGGCGGGCCAAATAGGGAATGATTCCAGCCGCGTCATCAAGGCCAAATTCCGGGCATAATTGCAGACGGTAGGTTGCAATCGGTTTAAGTTGCATAACGTAGCACCATCAGGCTGCGAGCTTCGGCCTGCAGCTCGCAGCCCGCCGCGAGAATCTTCTCTTTATCCAGCCAGCCACGCACGGTATCGAATTCCAGCAGCCACTGCGCCCCCCATTCCGGACCGGGAAGTTTGAAATTCAGCGGCTCATAATGGGCGTTAAAAATCAGGTAGAAGCGGTCATCAATGATCTGCTCACCGCATAAACCGGTGCTGGCAAGTGCCTCGCCATTCAGGAATACCGCAAACGACTTGGCATAATCTTCTCCCCAATGCGACTCCTCTATTTCCTCTCCAGTATGAGCAAACCAGGCAATATCCGAAATCTCTTCGCCATAGATCGGCCGTCCCTGGAACCAACGGCGGCGATGAAAAACCGGATGTTTGCGGTAAAAATCACTGAGGCGTTGCGTAAATGCGAGCAACTCATGATCGGCATGCTTCCAATCTAACCAGGAAACTTCATTATCCTGACAGTAGGCATTATTGTTACCAGACTGGGTACGCCCGATCTCATCCCCTCCCAGCAGCATAGGGACGCCCTGCGAGAGGAACAAGGTGGCAAGGAAATTGCGTCGTTGACGTTGGCGAAGTTGATTGATTTCGGGGTCATCAGTGGGTCCCTCGGCACCACAGTTCCATGATCGATTGTCATCTGTGCCATCGCGGTTGTCCTCGCCATTGGCTGCGTTGTGTTGATCGTTATAGGAGACAAGGTCATGCAAGGTGAATCCGTCATGAGCAGTTATAAAATTGATACCGGCGTAGGGACGCCGCCCGTTGCTCTCGTACAGATCTGAACTACCAGTCAAACGCTGTGCAAACTCGGCAAGCATACGGTCCTGTCCTCGCCAGTAGTCGCGCACACAATCACGGAATTTACCGTTCCATTCCGACCACAATGGGGGAAAATTACCCACCTGATAGCCGCCTTCCCCGAGATCCCAAGGTTCAGCGATGAGCTTGACCTGACTGATCACCGGATCCTGCTGCACAAGATCGAAAAAGGCCGACAGCCGATCCACCTCATGCAACTCGCGCGCCAGTGTCGCCGCCAGATCGAAGCGAAAGCCATCCACGTGCATTTCCAATACCCAGTAACGCAAACTGTCCATGATGAGTTGCAATACATGCGGATGGCGCATGTTCAGGCTGTTACCGGTACCTGTGTAGTCCATGTAGTGACGCGGATCATCGGGCATGAGCCGGTAGTAAGCAGCGTTGTCGATCCCCTTGAAAACAAGCATCGGCCCGAGATGATTACCTTCCGAAGTGTGATTGTAGACCACATCCAGGATCACCTCGATACCGGCCGCATGCAATGCCTTGACCATTTGTTTGAATTCGGCAATCTGCTGGCCGGGTCCGTCTACAGCAGCATACTCGTTATGCGGCGCGAAATAGCCGATGGTACTGTAGCCCCAGTAGTTGCGCAGATTCTTTTCTGTCAGATGGGCATAGTGTATGAATTGATGCACCGGCATCAGTTCGACGGCAGTGATTCCAAGCGCCTTGAGGTGTTCAATCGCTGCCGGATGTGCAAGGCCTGCATAAGTGCCGCGCAGCGAATCCGGAATTCCGGGGTGTCGCTTGGTGAAACCCTTGACATGCAATTCATAGATAATGGACTCGTGCCAGGGGGTGTCGGGATGCTGATCGTCTCCCCAGTCAAAGCGGGGATCGATGACCACCGAACGCGGCACAAAGGGTGCACTATCGCGTTCATCACGGATGTCTGGTTCATTGATACGGCAGGGATAGACGGCCTCATCCCATTGCACCTGTCCATCGATAGCCTTGGCATAGGGATCGAGCAGCAGTTTGGCCGGATTGCAGAGTTGCCCCCGGTCCGGTGCCCAGGGCCCATGCACACGGTAGCCATAGCGTTGTCCGGGTTTGACATCCGGCAAGTAACCATGCCAGCAGTAGGCGGTCGTCTCTGGCAGATCGACGCGGGTCTCTCGACCCTGTTCATCAAACAGACATAATTCGACCCGCTCTGCCACTTCCGAGAACAACGAGAAACTCGTACCTTGGCCATCGAAGCTCGCGCCGAGCGGATACGGCTTACACAACCAGACTTTGACATCAGTCATAAGCTCCCTCCTGATTCTTGCCAGACACTCGTGCCTTGGCTAGTTTCTAGTGTCTGGATCCAGCCACAATTTCCGTCGCGCCAACCCGGCGCACCTGTCTAGGAGGCTGTCCGAGAATAGACTGATCTACTGCGGACGAGCCTGATTGGCCGGATTTTATGATCCTTTTCGTTAAATAGAACGACTATTCGCCTCAAATGATCGAAAAATCCAACTCAACCAGCTTCACCCTCGCTACGATCGCTATTCTCGGACAGCCTCCTAGTGCGGGCGCGTCTCCAGGATAAGTTCAACCCGTCGATTGGTTGCACGACCCTCTGGTGTGCCATTGAGTGCGATTGGACGGGTATCTGCATAACCCGTGGCACGCAGACGTCTCGACGCAACGCCGCTGCGCTCGAGATGGCGAACGACGCTGGTCGCCCGACCAGTCGACAATTCCCAGTTGGACGGAAAACGCGCAGTCTGGATGGGCACATTGTCGGTATGACCCTCCACCGAAATCTTGTGCTCGGTCGCATTCAGAACCTTGGTCAATCGATCGAGCAAGGCGACCCCGGGAACAGTAAGCATGGACTGGCCGGATGGAAACAATATCTCGTTACTAATCCGGAAACTGATCGCGCCTTCCTGTATCAATATTTCGACATCATCCCCGAGTGTATCGAGCGGCAGGCCAGCCAAGGGGTTTCCCTCTGCAGCATGCTTGAGAGTCACTGCACTGGTGGCCGCCTTCTGCGCAGTATCGGAATATGGTGTATCTGACCGGTCGGCAGAGACATGCTGCGCTGCAGCATGTGGCGCAAGGATACGATCGGAAAAGGCCAGCAACACCACCAGCATGACCAGCAGCAACGTCATGACATCCAGATACACAATCAACCAGCTGTCTTCATCCGTATCGGCCGGTGGATCGAAATTCCAGTGCGCATAACGCCCCCTCTCTTTCCCGACATGAAAGCTATCGTCATCAGCCACGATGCTTGCCTGCTCCGCCTGCATCATCGGAAGGCACGCCGGCAGGCATGGCAGGCAATTGCGCCTCGTCGATTTCATCTTCATAGTGCGCCATGAACGACCCCAGCGTCTCGCGCATCAGCGCCGGGCTGCGTTTCTCGCACATCATCGAAATCCCCTGCAGCACCATGTTCATTAGCACGATGCGCTGCTCGGTACGGCGCTCGAGCTTGACCGCAACCGGTTTGAATATGAGATTGGCCAGCAGAATACCGTAAAAAGTGGTCATCAGGGCGATCGCCATATGCCGCCCAATAATCTCCAGATTTCCGAGCTCGAGGATGAACATCAGGTTGATCAATCCGACCAAGGTGCCAATCATGCCGAAGGCCGGCGCAAAGCTGGCCATTACGCGAAACAGCTTGGCTTCTGCATGTTCGCGTGCACGCAGACGCGAAATACGCCAGCGCAGCAAGTCGAGGATTTCCTGTTCAGGCGTAAGATCGATCACTAATTGCACGCCGGTACGCAGAAACGGGTTTCTCACCCGCGCCAACTCCTCTTCCACCGCACGCACATCGTTTTGCATCCATAGCCGCGAAATCCGGATCAATTCTTCCATGTCGCGCTGGATGTATAACCGCTCGTTGCGCAGAACGGTCATGAGCAGCCCGAATACTCGAACCACCTCGCGCAATGGATAACTGATAAAGGTTGCCGCAAGCGTTCCTCCCAGCACAATCGCAAGCCCTGGCAGATTTATAAATAAAGCAGGATCCTCCGCAGCGAATATCAGCAGCGCCGCCAGCATTGCAATGCCACCAATCATGCCAATCAGGGTAGAGGGGTTCATTGGCTCCAAGAAGTCGATTTTTGATTGCTCCTAACATACCGAGAATCCTAGTGAGTGTCAAACGCGCTCATCAACGATCCGGTAATCTGTGCAACCAGACGCTGCATACGCCATTTATGGGATTATGGGGTGCCAGCCATAATCTCTACGTGCCAGCACGTATTTTTATATAACGCCACTTCCAGTAGATTAGAGCCGCAGGACATTTAGATAAGCACTCGGCTTTCTTCGGATGGCAACAACAGATGACGCTGTCATTCTGAAGGTCACGATAAAGATCTATTGCCCTGCCATCCAGAAACAGCAATAAATCACACCAAATGAGGAGAAGATCATGCAGCGTATTATATTATCGTTTGTGCTAGCATTTTTCTGCGGAAGTGTAGCGGCTGAATGGACGCTTCTGGCGTCCGACACCGTCCGAACTGAAGCGCCAGGCACCGTTGCCGGGCGCGGAACAAAAGTCTTCATTGATAAAAACAGCATCACGAAGGAAGGGACCAGAGCGACGATGTACACTCTAACCGATTATGAAAGCCCACTGATGGTAGGTGGCAAAAGACAATTGTCGACCAAGTCATTGGATGAATACGACTGCGAAAACAAAAAGTACCGGACGCTGGCTTATTACTGGTATTCGCGTCACCAGGCAAAAGGGGATTTGATCTACGACGATACGGCACCGGGAAGAATGCAACCCATTCTCGATGGCTCAACGATTGAAGACGCATGGAAAATTGCCTGTGGCAAGTAACTTCCCTATTCACCGATGCGCCTGACTCGTTCAGGAACAAAATCGCAAGATTGGCTCCATCTCAGTCCATCCTCTGATGGCGATGGAGCCAAGCAGAATTCATCCATTCCAGTATATTTCCAGGCCTCACTGTTTCTTTGGCAGATACAGGTCGGTAATCGTGCCTTCTGCCAGTTCCGCAGCGAAGAGGAGGGTTTCCGACAGTGTCGGATGCGGATGGATGGAGAGCGCAATATCCTGCATATCCGCTCCCATTTCCAGCGCCAGCACTGCCTCTGAGATCAACTCTCCCGCATGGGATCCAACCATGCCCGCGCCGAGAATCCGGCGGGAAGTTTTATCGAACAAAAACTTGGTCATTCCTTCGTCTCGCGCCATGGCGATAGCGCGGCCACTTGCCGCCCATGGGAATACCGCCTTTTCATAAGCGATGCCTTGTTTCTTGGCTTCCGTCTCGGTCAACCCCATCCAGGCAATCTCCGGATCAGTGTAGGCGACCGATGGAATCGCCTGCGCATCGAACACCACCTTATTATGACCGGCAATGACTTCTGCCGCGATCTTGCCTTCATGCGAAGCCTTGTGAGCGAGCATCGGCTCTCCTGCAATATCACCAATGGCAAAGATATGTTCGACATTGGTGCGCATTTGCGCATCGACCGGAATAAATCCACGCGCACTCACTTCGATACCGGCGGACTCGGCGCCGATCAGTTTCCCATTGGGATAACGGCCTACCGCCACCAGCACACAATCATACCATTGCGGCTCAGGCGCTTTCTCACCCTCAAAAAAGACTTTCAGACCTTTTTTACCGGCCTCGATGCGGCTCACGCTGGTATTGAGCCAAATAGCCTCATAATCAGCCTGCAATCTTTTGAACAGCGGTTTGATTAAATCGGCGTCCACACCAGGAATCAACTGCTCCGCGCGTTCGACTACACTGATTTGTGCGCCCAATGCATGATAAACGGTTGCCATTTCCAGGCCGATAATGCCGCCCCCCAGGATGAGCATGCGCTTGGGAATCTCCGTCAACGTCAGCGCGCCGGTCGAGTCCATGATCCGTTCGTCATCCGGAAACCCCGGGATGTGCGCTGCACTGGAACCAGCTGCAATCACACAATGCTCAAAAGAAACGGTTTGGTGTCCGTCCGGGGTGGCGATCTCGATCAAATGCGGACCAATAAATTTCCCAGCCCCTTGCATGACAGTCACTTTCCGTTGCTTGGCGAGCCCTGTCAGGCCTTTTGTCAACTTGCCCACCACCGAATCTTTCCAGGCACGCAGTTTGCCAAGATCGATCTTTGGTTTGCCAAAATCCAGACCAAGTTGACGCGCTTCATCTGCATCCGTCAGTAGCTTGGCTGCATGCAGAAGTGCTTTCGATGGAATACAGCCGACATTCAGACAAACGCCACCCAGGGCGGCGTAGCGTTCAATCAGGATCACTTGCTTACCCAAATCGGCTGCCCGGAATGCGGCCGTATAACCACCCGGCCCAGCACCCAGCACAACAACTTCGGCATGCACATCGGCTCGGCTTTCCCGACTGACAGCAGCGGCTGATTGGGCGGGCGCCTGCTCCCCTGGCTCGACTGTTTGCTGATTGGAAGACACGTCACTGGACACAGATTCCGGCCTATGATCCTGCTTGCTTGCTTTGGATGCTTCCAGAGTAACGATCAGCGAACCTTGTGATATTTTGTCACCGACTTTGACATGCACCTGCTTCACCACGCCAGGCTCGGGAGCCGGTACTTCCATCGTGGCTTTATCGGTTTCAAGCACCATTAACGGGGCTTCCTGCGCCACTTCATCCCCGGGCTTCACTAAAATTTCGACGATCGGTACATCCTTAAAATCACCGATATCGGGTAATGCTACTTTAACGAGTTGTGTCATGCCTTCATTCTCTAATGTGTCCATCGCCCAATACGATAAACTTCTGACTCGTCAGCCCTTCCAGTCCGACCGGTCCGCGCGCATGCAACTTATCGGTGGAAATACCGATTTCCGCACCTAAACCATATTCAAACCCGTCAGCAAAACGGGTGGAAGCATTCACCATCACCGAGCTGGAATCGACTTCACGCAGAAATTGCCGGGCACGTGCATAATCCTCGGTCACAATGGTATCCGTATGTTGTGAGCCGTAAGTGGCAATATGCGTAATGGCCTGATCGATATCGGCCACGATGCGCACGCTGAGAATTGGCGCCAGATATTCCGCCTGCCAGTCCTCTTCCGAGGCCGGTTTCATTTCGGGTACCAGCGCGCAGGCTGCGGCATCGCCCCGCAACTCGACCGCTTTCTCCAGAAAGATCCTGCTCACTGCTGGCAGAAACTGCTGTGCAATGCCCGCATGCACCAGCAAAGTTTCCATCGTGTTGCAAGTACCGTAGCGTTGCGTCTTGGCGTTATCAGCGATGCTTATGGCTTTTTCCAGATCGGCGCGCACGTCGATAAAAACATGACAGACACCATCCAAATGCTTGATGACGGGCACACGCGCCTCGTTTGCAATGCGCTCGATCAGCCCCTTGCCGCCACGAGGAATAATGACATCCACATACTCCTGCATGGTGATTAACTCACCTACAGCGGCACGATCAGTGGTATCCACGACCTGCACGACATTTTCCGGCAGCCCAGCCACTTTGAGCCCTTCCTGAACGCAAGTGGCAATAGCCTGATTACTCTGCATCGCTTCCGATCCGCCGCGCAAAATTGCGGCATTGCCGGCTTTCAGGCATAGGCCGGCCGCATCGGCCGTCACATTCGGGCGCGCTTCGTAGATGATGCCAATCACGCCCAGCGGCACCCGCATTCTGCCCACTTGAATACCCGAGGGACGATAACTCAGATCGGTAACAGCCCCCACCGGATCAGGTAAGGCGGCTATTTGTTCCAAACCGGCAGCCATGCTTGCAACACCTTTCGAGGTCAGTGTCAGCCGATCGACCATGGCGGACTCCAGACCTTTAGTTTGGGCGAGCGCGACATCATTGGCATTGGCTGCCAGCAGCGCTTGCTCCTCACGGCGGATCGCCTCGGCCATGGCCAGGAGCGCCTGATTCTTGGTTGCAGCGCTTGCTTTGGCGATCACTCGCGAAGCTTCGCGAGCCGCTCGCCCCAAAGTCTGCATAATGGAATGAATGTTTGTGTTGTCCATGTAGAGCGATTTTCAGTTATTTAATGGCAAGAGGTCACTGCGCTTTATTCTACAATGACATCTGCCCTCTCCACGACTTTTTCCCTGAAATGCCAGAAAAATGAGTCAGCCGCGACAAAACGATTAAACTTTCGTAGAATGAATCCATTCAGCTGACGCAGCGATCGAAAAATCGGCCTGCTCGGGCCACCTTCGGGACAGGTCATGGACTGCGCCTGCGGGCACAATCCTTCATGCGAGGACACCCATGCAAAAACATGGCGATATACCGTTGAAAGATCATCTGTTGCATACGCTGCACGCGATTCAGCAGCGCGAGCGATGCATCACTGACGAGTCCATCCATCGGATAGCGGCACAGTACAACCTGCCCGCCAGCCAGGTAAGGGCTGTCGTCGCCTTCTATGCCTTTTTTCAAACCGAGCCTTGCGGGGATTTTCAATTGTTTTTCAGTAACTGCCCGGCTTGCGGATACGAGCAAGCCGGGCAGAATTTACTGCAAATACTTGCCCACAAACTCAATGTTCAGATTGGGCAAACGCGCCCCGACGGCAGAGTCAGTCTGCACGAAACTTCCTGCATCGGCATGTGTGATCATGGCGCATCGATGCTCATCAATGGACAACCGCTGGCGGGATTGGAAAGCACCTCAATCGAGCGCCTTGCCAACCAGATCGAAACTGCCACACCACTTCACAACTGGCCGCAGGCATGGATGCATACCGACAGCGCAGTGCACAAGAAAAGCCTGCTGTTGGAGGACAGCTTTGTACCGGGCGCAGGATTACGCACCACCTTGGCACGGGGCACAGACGCCGCATTGGAGATTATTACCCACTCCGGATTACGTGGCCGCGGTGGCGCCGGTTTCGCAACCGGCCGCAAGTGGCGCCTGTGCAAGACAGTGGCTGGGGATGCCCACTATGTGGTCTGCAATGCAGATGAAGGAGAACCGGGCACATTCAAAGACCGCTGGCTGTTGCAACAACAGGCGGAAAGAGTCCTGGAGGGCATGGCCATATGCGCTTTCATTGTCGGTGCGCGCCAGGGCTTTCTTTATTTGCGCGGGGAGTACCGCTACTTGCTTCCTCATTTGCAGGCCACCCTGGCGCAACAGCGCCGCCAGGGATTGCTGGGAAAGAATATCGGAGGAAAACCAGGATTCGAGTTTGACGTCGACATCGTGGTTGGGGCTGGCGCATATATCTGCGGGGAAGAATCCGCCTTAATCGAATCGCTCGAAGGCAAGCCCGGCATACCGCGCAACCGTCCGCCATTTCCTGTCACGCAGGGTTACCTCGGCCAGCCGACTGTGGTAAACAATGTCGAAACGTTTTGGGCCGCTGCCAGCATCATGATCAACGGAGCCGATTGGTTCAAATCTGTGGGCACGCCCGAATCAACCGGCAGCAAATTGCTCAGCATCAGCGGCGACTGCACCACACCTGGCATCTATGAGTATCCGTTCGGCATCCCCATTCAACAAATCTTGCAGGAATGCGGCGCGCTTAACACACAAGCCGTGCAGATAGGAGGCCCGGCTGGCACATTGATCGGCCAGGCCGATTTTCGGCGCAAGCTTGGCTTTGAGGATCTATCAACTGGCGGTTCATTCATGGTGTTTGACGAAACACGCGACATGATGGCGGTGGTTCAGAATTTCACAAAATTTTTTGTACACGAAAGTTGCGGGTTTTGCACCCCCTGCCGGGTGGGCACGACCCTGCTCAAACATAATCTGGAAAAAATTGCCACCGGTCACGGCACCCACCTGGATATCCAGGCTCTCAGGGAAACCAGCAATCTGGTCCAACGTTATGCTCATTGCGGATTGGGTCATACCGCAGCCAATCCTATCTTGAACAGCTTGCAATCTTTTCCGGAAATTTTTGAAAAACGCCTGGTCGCACGCTCTTTTACGCCGAATTTCGATTTGGATGCAGCACTCAGTGAGGCACGGCGCTTGACACAGCGCGACGACAGCAAGGCACACTTGGATCCGGGATATTGATCCGGAAAATTCAGTATTGGATAAATCGCTTCATCAACCAGACCAGAACCATGTCGAACGATCAGCAATCATTCACGCTGGATAACTGCAAGATCCCGTTCAGCCCGGGGCAGACCATCATGGATGCCGCATTGGCAGCGGCAAAATATATTCCCCATTTATGCCATTTCCCAGGAATCTCGCCACAAGGCAACTGCAAGCTTTGCACAGTCAAGATTGGCACCCGCCAGGTGGCAGCCTGCACGACCCTGGCCGAACCAGATAGCGTTGTCGAAAGCGAAACCCAGGAATTGAATGATGCCCGCAGAGCACTCACACAAATGCTCTTTATCGAAGGCAATCATATCTGCCCCTCTTGCGAAAAAACCGGGAATTGTAGCTTGCAAGCCATGGCCTATCACCTGGGTATGGAAGACAATCATTTTCCGCAATTTTTCCCACAACGCGAGGTGGATGCCTCTCATCCACAAATCTGGCTGGATCGTGACCGCTGTATCCTGTGCAGCTTATGTGTGCGCGCGAGCCAGGAAGTCGATGGCAAGCATGTGTTCGCAATTGCCGGGCGCGGGCTCGATACTCAGCTTATCGTCAACTCATCATCAGGCAAGCTGGCTGAAAGCGATCTCACTCCCGAAGACCTGGCTGCACGCATATGCCCGGTTGGCGCAATTCTGCTTAAAGAAGTGGGCTATCAGACCCCAATCGGCCAGCGTATTTTCGATCAGCACAAAATCGATGAAATTGGCCTGGAACAGGTTATCTTGGCGCACAATACTACTGCTTCTCGCGATGAATAATTCAAAAAAACTTAAGCTTGCTACAACCTCCCTGGCCGGCTGTTTCGGTTGCCATATGTCTTTTCTAGACATGGATGAACGCCTGGAAGCTTTGCTCGAGCATGTCAGCTTTGACCGCTCTCCGCTGACAGACAAAAAAACTATTGGGAGCTGTGATATCGGCCTGATTGAAGGCGGCGTATGTAACGCAGAGAATGCCGAAGTCTTAAGGCAATTTCGTGCCAATTGCCGTATTCTGGTCGCAGTGGGCGCCTGCGCGATCAATGGTGGTGTGCCCGCAATGCGCAATCAATATAGCCTCCAGGAATGCCTGGAAGAGGTATATCTGAATGGTGCCGGAGTCGTCAATCCACACATCCCGGATGATATAGAGTTGCCCTTATTGCTGGACAAAGTCTATCCGGTCGGCGAGATCGTAAAAATCGATTATTATCTGCCTGGCTGCCCACCCTCGGCAGATACGTTCTATCATTTCTTTGAGGCACTGATCCAAGGCAGGACGCCTGAATTATCCAGAGAAACCCTTCATTATGACTGAATACCCTGCAACACCAAACGGCGCGCAACGCCCCCCCACGCCGTCAGGCACGCGGCGCATCGTCATCGATCCTGTCACGCGCGTCGAGGGACATGGCAAAATCACGCTGCTCATGGACGAAGCCGGTCATATCTGCGAAGCACGCTTTCATATCGTCGAGTTTCGCGGGTTTGAAAAATTCATCCAGGGCCGACCCTACTGGGAAGTCCCCTTCATCGTACAACGTTTATGCGGCATTTGCCCGATCAGTCATCAGCTTGCTGCGGCCAAGGCAGTCGACCAGTTAGTCGGCGTCGATGAACTGACACCGACCGCACTGAAACTTAGACGCTTGTTACATTTTGGGCAAATTCTGCAATCTCACGCACTCCATTTCTTTCACCTTTCCTCCCCTGATTTGTTATTTGGCTTTGGCGGCGATCCCGAACGGCGTAATATCGTTGGCGTATTGGCAGATTACCCGGACATCGGGATGAAGGGCATCAAGTTGCGCAAATTTGGCCAGCAAATTATCCAGGCAATTACGGGCAAACGTATCCATGGTGCAGCCACCGTAGCTGGCGGCATGAACAAACCACTCTCTCCTGCAGAACGCGATGGATTACTCGCTGAAATTGAACATATCGTTGCCTGGTGTCAGGAAGCCGTCACACTCAATCAACGGATTCATATGACGTACCACGCGCATCGCCAGTTTGCCACGCTCCACACCCCTTTTCTGGGCTTGACAGGCGGACATGGAGAATTGGAGTTTTACCATGGTGGCTTACGTGCAAGCCTACCCTCTGGCGAATGCATCTTCGATCATTTCGACTACCGCGATTACCGGGGAATTTTGCAGGAAGAAGTGCGACGCTGGAGTTATATGAAATTCCCTTTTCTGAGTCACTTGGGCAAAGATAACGGCTGGTACCGGGTAGGTCCGCTGGCCCGTATCAATCAGTGCGAATCCATCACCACTCCGCTCGCGGAATCGGCAAGACAAGCTTTCAAAGCGATTGAACCAGGAAAATTCGTACACGATACGCTGGCCTATCACTGGACACGCATGATCGAGATGTTGCATTGCGCCGAATCGATACAAGCGTTACTGCTGGACGAGGAGATTACCGGCTGCGACCTGCTCGCCGAGCACGGAGCCAAACAACGCGAGGGGATAGGCGTCATCGAAGCACCACGTGGTACGCTTTTTCATCATTATAAGATTGATGCACAGGGGCTCGTCACCCAGGCCAATCTGATCGTTTCCACCACCAGCAACAATCAGGCGATGAATGAATCCGTTCGGGTGGTCGCCGACACTTACCTGGAAGGCAAAACCATCACCGAAGCCTTGCTCAATCACCTCGAAGTGGCTGTGCGCGCCTATGATCCCTGCCTTTCCTGCGCCACCCACGCACTGGGAAAAATGCCGCTACAGGTGGAATTAATCGACCACCAAGGTAAGCGGGTCAATCATATGACCAAACAACATGGCCAAATGGTCACTCAGTCTTGAGATTCCTGTTTAGAATACGCTGACAACTCCCGCCATTTACCCACCTTGATCAATTTGTTTTTAAGACCAGGTAAAGGAAAATCAAGTGCATATGCCCGATTGGCAAAATCGTTAGCTTTGTCGTAATTCTTCAGCTTGAAATACAGCAGCCCCAGGTTGTACAGTGCCGTGACATTATCTGGCTCAAGGTTGACTGCCACCTCCAATTGCTCGACAGCCTCTTTGTTTCTACCCTGATGCAACAAATACCCACCATAAATGGATCGAACTTTGGCATCGGTGGCATTGAAACGGATTGCCCGGTCAAAATAACATTCTACCGGCCACTTTAATCCATGGAAGCGGGTGGATTTATCTCTGATCGAGAGTCTAGCAAGTGCAGCAAGTGCGCGATGGTGATTGGGCCAGACGCGTAGCGTATAATGCAAGTCTCCCCCAAGAGAGCTGCTTTGCCCTTTGACTAAATTCTCCACATCAGAGGTAAAGTGATGCGCTTCAACTACATTTAGTTGCTTTCCAAGATTAAACCGCTCGAGATAATCAAATGGTCCAAAACTAACACCATACAACTCGCCACAATAATTCTTACCAGCGGCGGCTCCCACAGACGGAATTCCAAGAAGCATCACCAGGATATAAGCTGACAAAGACTTCATAAATTCTCTCCAATTCTTATCCCAAACTATCCACATTAATTATTTCTATTGGATGCAATAATCATATCCAGCAGTCTGGCTAGCGCAAAAGCCGTGGACTCTCTTGAGTTAGATAACACCTTATCCAATGACGCAATCGGCGCCCGATTCTCTCCTAAAAACATAATAAATTGCTTCAGCGCATCTGTGATGGCATCGGTGGAATCCAGCCGCGCAACGACACCGCCCTCCATACTTTCGAGTTTCGCTGCTGTATCACCGGCCGGATCTGTCAACGCCAGAATGGGACGTTGTGCACGCAGGTATTCATACAGTTTAGCGGGAATCTGATTGTTACAGCCCGCAGACTGCAGAAGCAGCAGCCCATCGACTTCAAGCATTTCTTGTAACGCTTCCCTGTAAGGGATTGGAGGCGTCAGCGAAACAATCGTTCCTATCCGATAACGGTCGATCAGCGAATTCAGATAATTCTCATGATGTGATGCACGCAAAATGAGACTAAAGTTATCCGAACCAATCACGCCTTGTTGCTGCAATCTGGACAAGGCTTCAAATAAATTGGTTGGATCGCGTTCAGATGGATAAATAATCCCACTATGGAGCAGGACTATCCGTTTAGCGTCACGGACAGATTTAACCGGCGCCACTAAACTGGCAAAACTTGATTCATCATAACCATTCTCTATCAACCGGAATCGCGATGCAGGAATATGCGGAAACCTGGCCTGGTAATCTTGCAACGTGCCGGGTGTCGTAAAGACAGCGGCCGAACAATTCTTGATCACCTTCTGCTCAATCCATTGATAGGAACGGTAGGTAAGTGGATTGGGAGGATAATCCGGTTGTACCATTGGATCTCTGAAATCAGCTATCCACGGCACACCCGTCAGGCGATGCAAGGTGAGCGCAATCAGGTGTGCCGTCGCGATAGGGTAAGTTGACCAAATCATGTCCGGCTTGTAGCGCTTGATCAGCGACAGTCCTTTAGGCACCGCACCCAGCCACCAGCTTACCCATCGATCCGGCAGCGCCAATAAACGTGGATACCGGTTCATCAATGCCAGATGCCTTGCCGTATCCAGTGCGAATACACGGCAGACACGAACACGCCCGGCAATATCCGTCAACTGACTCTCATCGGTTCGCAAATATGCTCGCGGATGAGCAGTCAGGATGATCGGCTCCCAGCCATGATCGGGCAAGTATTGCGAGAAACGCAAGGTACGTTGAATGCCGCTACTGCCGCCCAGCGGCGGAAAATGGTAAGCAACCATCAAAACGCGCTTCACCATGATCGTAGCCAGTCCCCTGTATATTCAGCTACTTGATGACGCCACTGACGCCTGGAGAAAGTATGATTGGCATCCTGGATATGAAAAAACTTCACTTTTCTATCTTCTAGCGTTATTTGCCAATCCTTGGACGAATGAATCAAATCCAGAAATTCGCTCGCAGTCAGATCGTCGCCGCTCGTGATGACAAGGCTTTTCCCCTCAAAGCATTGTAGTCCTTTCAGCATACGTGCCGGCAAAGGGATAGCATGATCGGTTGCATTAGCACCCTCTCCTATGACCGCAACGCTTTTCTTCCTAATGAAGAAACTCTTAATCATTTTGTAGAGTGAACGAATGGAAGCGATTGGGTCATATTTCCCGGAAATCAGCTTTTTCCAGAACGCCGGCTGAAACAGGCGCGTTGAATAATGATGCTTGAGA
Organism: Nitrosomonas sp. ANs5; assembly: GCF_050584665.1. Lineage (NCBI taxonomy): Bacteria > Pseudomonadati > Pseudomonadota > Betaproteobacteria > Nitrosomonadales > Nitrosomonadaceae > Nitrosomonas > Nitrosomonas sp. ANs5. Next base: position 30,432 of record NZ_JBEUDO010000013.1, on the reverse strand, counting down.
TATGCTTTGGCAATACCCTGCTCAGTCCTGACCCATGGGTTCAAAAGCACCAGGCCACTGACACGCTGATCCTGATGCGCATAAAAAAGCGCAGCAGAAGCCGCATCACACAACCCCCATATCACCACATCCTTCAGAAACATGCATTCCTTAGTAAAAAAATTGATCGCAGCGGATAGATCTTGCCCGACGTCTTCGAATGTCCGCATTTCCCCATCGCTGTCCCCCATTCCACGAAAATCGAAACGCATCACCGCTATCCCCTGTTCCGCCAGATAACGAGCCAGTAGCACAAACTGACGATGACTCCCCGCGCGATACTGCGGCCCGCCAACCACAATCAGCACACCTCGGGCAGCAGGCTGTTGCGGCCTGCTTATAATTCCATAAAGCCATGAACCCTGACACTGAATTCGCACTGCTTGCTCCTGAAAGTTCATGAGCCGGTCCCTGAAAATAACATGGTCGTGGCTGCGATCAATGCCGGACACTCACTAATTTCCTGAGTTGCCCAGAATGGCTGCCCCACAATAAGTTCAATTTTGGGCCTAAGACCAAACTGATTCCAGGTATCCAAGACAGATTCACTTGCTGGCGAAAGCTTGCGTCCGTCATTCGGAACGATTTCAAGCCAGTTGATAACACTGCTATCAACGATCAACTCACGCATTCTCAAATTATCGATGGCGCTTGCCATACTGGGCGCAAGCGTGTAGCCGGCTATTTCCAGCGCCTTGCCAGCCTTTAGGATTTCACGCAGCGCCTGCACATTCATGCCCTGATTCCCGTTTTTTGCCATTAATTCGTTGACGAGTTTCAAGCGCAAGAATTGTGTCAAAAAGGATTGCCCTGAAATCACCGGCTGCCATAGGACAAGGTTGCCAAAATCCCCTTTCGCATGCCTCGCGCAATCCAATGCAAGCAATGCGCCCAGCCTCAATCCCCACAGATGAATCGAATCGTAACCTTTGTCAATCAACCACTGCCTGGCAAATGTGATATCGCTCCTCCATATTTCCCAGGCCGCATCACCGAAATCTCCTTCACTATCCCCGCAACCATACAGATCTATTTGCAGGACACCCAACCCCATTGCCGCAAATGCCCTGCACTGCAATGCAGCCATACGCCTGGATTTATTCATCTCCTCTGCGAAAGGATGTATATAGAGAAATGCACCGTTTTCAGTTAGCTGTCGTGCAGGCGGATGGTAAAGACAGAACCGCTTTCCGGGCGAGGCATCTAAAAAAAATGGCTCGGCTGGCAAATGTCCCATATGCGTTCTAACTAATGTATTAGCTTTTGCTCGACAAAGCGGGTCAGACTCCCAAGCGTCTCAAAGGTCTGGGCACTAATCTCATCGTCATCAACCGAGAAATCAAAATACTCTTCCAGTGCTGTAATCACGTTGACGACTGCCATCGAGTCGAGTTCAGGGATGTTTCCGAGCAGTGCCGAATCTGCCGTCAGCGCTTGTTTTCTGTCGCCGAGGCCCAGAACATCCCCCAAGATATCCTTAACTGCTTCAAGATGCTGCATAATAGCTCCATAAAAATTGTTATTCTGTCACAGCGGCATTTTAAGCCAGTTTCTAAAAAAACATAGCGCATTAACCCAGAACATATGGCGGTATTTCCCGTTTCCATTCCGATTTATCCTGCGCGGAATAGCGATGAACCTGAAAGAGGGTCACATTATCACGCAACTCCTGATCCAAACATCAGACACCCGAAATAGCGCCGTGACTTCAGCGCGAAGAAGAATGTTTAGTGCTTAGGCAGTAATAAACAATCACCATCCAGAGCAGAAAATGGAACGAGCATACCCAGAAATTCATTCTGTAGCGTTGAACCACAGGTTTGTTCAATGCTACAGTTGCCACAGGCAATCACGATAGTTTTTTATTTAGGCGCACCATAATGAATTGGTCCGAATTATACTGGCAGCGAATAACACCACTGCACCTGTTTTTATGGCCAGCAAGTTTGCTGTTTGCTTTATTCCAGCTGATTCGCCGGTTTCTGTATCGCCGGGCAGTACTGCCCTCCGTAAATTTGTCCATACCCGTCATCGTTATCGACAGCCTCACCGCCGGAAGCACTGCAAAAACCTACCTCGTTCTCTGGATCGTCAAATGCCTGAAAGCATTTGGCTTGCGCCCCGGCATCATTGGTCGCGGCTATCCCGACAATTATCATCCACCGATAGCGGTAAAGATTGATAGCAATGTGAATCTGACCGGCAGCAAATCCCTGTTGCTTGCTCATTATATTGACGGGGCCTGCCCGGTATGGATTGGCTATGATCGGATTGCGGTAGCCAGTGCGCTGCTGAAAGCTCACCCCGAATGCAATGTCATTATCTGCGATGATGGACTGCAGGATTTCCGCCTGCAACGCGACCTCGAAATCGTTGTAGTGGATACCAACGCCCTGAATTTCGGAAACGGGCTGACCATGCCTGCCGGACCATTGAAGGACAGCTTTGCACGCCTGGAACATTCAGATGCGGTTGTACTGGCAGGAAACATAAGGCGCGCGCCCGATTTAGGTGAACATACCAGGTTGTTCCAAATCAACCCGTCAGAAGAGCATTTTGTCAACCTGGCACACCCTGCATGGATATCCCGCGCCGATGGATTTGACGGCAAGCGTATCCATGCGGTAACCAGCGATCCCGATTCACAAACTTTCCTGGACAATCTGAAATTTCTGAGATTGACAATCACCCCCCATACCTTCCCAAGTGGACATCAGTTCGTCAAGGAGAATTTTGAGCTCGGTGATGCTGAAATAATCCTGATGCCGGAAGAGGATGCAGTAAAATGCCTGGGCATGCATGATGAACGTATCTGGATTCTGCAACAAGATAATAGCGTTGATCTTGGACTACGTGACGTGATATTAGAAAAATTGAGAGAAAAATTTATGGATCCAAAACTTCTGGATATTCTTGTCTGCCCTTTATGCAAGGGACCCTTGATTTACAAAAAAGACAAACAGGAGCTGATCTGCAAGCCAGATCGACTAGCCTATCCCATCAAGGATGGCATTCCCATCATGCTGGAAGATGAAGCCAGGCAACTATCCCCTGAAGAAAAAGTTGAATAAATGCTGCAACTGGGGATACTAGGAGGCTGTCCGAGAACGACTGATCTACTGCGGACAAGCTTGTTTGGCCGGATTTTACAATCCTTTTCGTTAAATAGAACGACTATTCGCCTCAAATGATCGAAAAATCCAACTCAACCAGCCTCGCCCTCGCTACGATCGCTATTCTCGGACAGCCTCCTAGGTTGAATGCGGTGGGTAAGTCCATTCCCGCCATTTGCTCAACAACGGAAAATAGATACCCAGCCGGATAGGGCGATCCTCCATTTGAGACAGTATCTCCGCGTAACGCTCCAACTGCGAACGATAACGCAATTGCTCCCGGTCAATAAATTCTTCGATCCCGCTCCCAGTGTGGGTGCCGGTTTTATAGTCGATAATCCAACGCGTTCCTGCCGCATCGACAAACGATCGATCGATAGTGTTCAGGAATGCCTCTGCTCCATTTCCCGATACAGATAATGCCCACTCACAATGCATGTCCTCATGCCGGCCACTTAGAATCCATCGACCCACCGGATCGTCCACACATATCGCCTTGAGCGCCACAGCGACCTGCTGCGCTGCCGCATCGAGATATTGCGGCTCGATAGCTAATTGCCTTAGCAAGGATCGCCCGGCATGTTCCAAACGGGACAAATCATGCTGATCCAACGCCTCGATCCCAGTCGTTCCGATACGCTGAAGCAGGCGATGAACCACCAATCCCACCAGCCTGGCAGGCTCTCCGGCCCAATTGAAATCAATCGATTCAACAGCCAGATTCGTCGGCTGCTGCGCAACAGGCAGCTGTATGGCAGGCGGTACGCCAGGAGGACGCCAGTCAGCGGCCAGACACACACGTCCATTAAAACCTGGCTGCGATTCGATGCATGACTGCTCCGTAGCTCGAGCCGTTGTTTCAGTATTCAGCTGCGCTTGGAAATGCGTCGCGACTGCCGGCCACAATTTTGCAAGCAGCGTATCGGCCGATGGCACAAGCATGGCTTCATCCTGTGAATCGGCCTTGGCTGGTATGTGTCCAAGCAGATGCAAATGATGTTTCGCCCGCGTCACAGCCACATACAACAGTCGGGCATCCTCCAAAGCCGCCTTATGCTTTTCAATGGACAAGAGATAGGCCGAGATTGGATTCTTGTCACTTCCTGGCGCGCTGATCGGTCCGCACAACAGGTCAATGGCCCCCGATCGTGTACGGCGTTCCAGCCAGTTGAGCAATTTTTCCTGGTCACGTCGGGGCTGTCTGCCCAAACCAGGAAGAACGACCGTATCGAATTCCAGCCCCTTGGCCTTGTGCAAGGTCATGACTTGCAATCTGTCATTGGCAGCAACATCCGGCAGCGCGTATAACTTCGCAAGCTGCTCATCCAGTTCCTGCACATCAGGCCGATAACCCGTTTCGTCCAATTTTTCGAGCAACTGGAAATAGACCTCCGCATCGGCAAGGTCGGTTTCATCCAGCACACACGCTGGCCCACCCAATTGCATCCAGGCCCCTTCCACACTTCTCCTGAGCGATGTTTGATCACGCGTAGCCAGCGCACAATCCAGAACCGGGAGCACCCGCTGCAAGCGTTGACAACCGTCTGCACTGAGCTCGGCCAAACGTTGAGAATCATGCAGCGAATCGATTACTGTATACCCTACCTCCTTGCCACCAACAATTAAATACATGTCCTGCAAGGACAGTCCACAGTAGGGCGCACGCAGCACCGCAAGCCAGGCAATACGATCACCCGGGTGCAATAGTGCGCGCGTGAGCGCAGCCAAATCCTGAATTACCGGCCGTTCTGCCAGGTGCTCGATCTCGACTGCCTGAAAGCGCAGGCCCACCTGCCTGAGTCGCGGCACGATACTGGCCAGATGTGAACGATTACGCACAAGTATGGCAATTTTGCCATCTGGCTGCATTTTCTTCGCTTGCTGCACAATGGTTACAACCTGTTCTGCTTCAGCTACATCGTCCCTCTGCAAATAAGGGTATACCGTCACCGCCTTATCATGAAAGAGCGGATGAGAAGCTTTGGCAGGCGTATAGGAGACCGCACCGGTGCTGACATCGTCCAGGTACGGCAATATCCTCGGAAAATACTGATTAACCCAATCAACAATTCCAGGTTGAGAACGAAAGTTGACCGAGAGCCGAAGAAATTTGACCGGAATCTGGCCAAAAAAACCACGATCTCGGATATCGAGAAACAAACCGACTTCCGCCTGCCGGAAACGGTAAATCGATTGCATGGGATCACCGACCAGAAATAGCGTCCGGCCATCTCCAGATTGCCAGCCGGCAGTCAGCCGGGCAAGTAATTCCGATTGGTTGAAAGAGGTGTCCTGAAATTCATCAACCAGCACATGACGCATCCGGTAATCGAGTGCCAGAGCCAGATCCGTCGGCGCATCCGGCTCCCCTAATGCATGAATGGCAGCCATGGTAATTTCTGAAAAATCGACTTGTCCGTGTTCCTGAAATACCAGCGTCAAATAACCTGCGGCCACTTTCAGCAATCTGAACAACGCCTGCAGGGTTTCCCATTCACTATCGGTGTATTGCTCAGGCGGCAGCCGCCTGAGTGACAGCAGTTGCTGACGGAACGATTCATGATCCTGCAGTCCGGCCAGCACAGCACGCATCCGCCGCTTCATCTCATCAAACTGTTTTTTCACTTCAATGGCACGCACCGATGTCGCCGCCGGAAAACCTTCATTTTTGGTGACTTGCTTGCGCCATGCCCCGGCCTGGGTGAGCAACAACGCTGCAAGTCCTTCCCAATGCAGACGGTCCTCAATACACCAGCCCGGCCATTCCTGCATGGATTCGCAATGAACGATTTTGTTCTGGCTTGCATCAGACGCGAGTTGGTTTGCGGCAAAACGCGCCAAATCAACCAATTCCATCCGGTATTCGACAGGCGCATTCTCGGCCAGCGTCCGCATCGCGGCCGTGATCTGGTCGGTTAACGCTGATTCCAGGTGCTTACGGATTGCATCGGTATTTGTGATGCCAGCCAAATGGTGCAACCATTGATCCCGCCGCGCCAGCATATCTGCAATCAACCGCTGCAATTTGTCCAGACGGTTGTCTAAATACTGAATCAAATGGGCGACGGCAGCCGACCACTCACCATCTCCCTCCAGAGCAAGAACCGTCAGCCGGGCAGCTTCCAGATACAGCATATCCGCATCCTCCGCGACCGCAGGCACCCCGCCTTGCTTAGAATGCACCGGCATCTGATTCACAAGCTGCGCACACAAGGCATCTATGGTCTGAATACGCAAGCGGGAGGGATTGCGCAACAATTGCCAATCCAGTGCCTGATCACGCACCAGAGCAGATCTGGCCAGCTGCCAGGTCTGCTGTGCATAGGCATCTTCAGGCGCTGGCATACAACTCGCATCCCGTAATGCCTGGGTAATTCTCTGACGCATCTCGCTGGCAGCCTTGCGCGTAAAGGTAATGGCAGTTATTTCCTCGGGTTCATCAACCGTGGCGAGCAACACCAGAAAACGCTGCGTCAACAAGCCTGTTTTTCCCGATCCGGCCGGCGCCTGAACGATAAAAGAACAAGATGGATCAAGCGCCTGCAGACGCGCCTCTTGGTCAACAACCATGGCGCACATCAAACAACCTGCCCGAGCATTGCAGCAAAAGCCTGCAGGAATGCCGGAATCTAGCTATTTTTCTCATACTTCTGGATCCAAACTGAAAAGTTGTCATTTGTGCTTGCATCCACACCACCTGCGTGAATGACTGGAGTCAGCAATGTGATTTGCATCAGGTTTGCCGATACAGGTTGAGTGACGCGCTCGGCAAGACATACAATCCGTGGCGTCACTGCACACAATGCTTGTTAACGCAGAAAATCAATCGATATTTGTTCAGCACTCATCCCATGTCATATCGTTGTCAGTATTGGAGAACCCGGATAAATCATCGATCCTGCATAAGGGTTTGAGTGCGCAATGGGCGCATGTGATCGATTTTAGTTTCGGTGCCACCTCAGCCCTGCCAGCACAAAAATCCTGCCCAAGCTTTTCCAATATCTGACGCCAATTGGCCACCACCTCAGCCCAGTTCGTACAATCGCGCGTCGGTTCCAGCTGCTTGAAAGCGCTGACACCTGGCACGCAGTCCTGTTCCTGAGCGATCCCCTTGAAAGCAAGATCGCCAATTCTGATTTGGGCAAATGCAATGCCTGCCAGCCCATCGGCATAAACCAGGCTATATAGGGGCAATTGAGGCTCATCGGGACGCTCACCGAACCATTGCCCTGGCTTGACCGGGCCAGTCTTATAATCGATAAGCAGTTTATCACCGCCTTCCAGCTGATCGATGCGATCAATTCTAAGACGAACATTTACCCCTCCCAGGGTCAACTCGGCTTCTTTCTCCTGGGCCAGCACATGAAAAGGCGAGCGACTTTTCTCCAGTTCAAGCCAGTCTCGCGTCAGGTGACTCAACCGGTCTACCTCAAGCCTTCGCAATCGCTTACTAAAGGTTTGCGGAAAAGACGGTGCGATCTCGCTGATAGCGGCATTCACTTTGCTAGCCACCAACTTTTCCAGCTGTGCTTGTGACGCGGCATTCAAGGCTTCCCATGCTACCAACTCACCCCATACCATTTCCATCACCCGATGCAAAAGGTTTCCACGTACCATCGCATTCAAGCCGATCTGCATCTTGCCCAGTGGACGGGCACCCAGCCTCAACTCGGCGAAGGCTAGGAAAGGGCATGCTGCCTGCAACTTAAATGCCCGGCTACCACCCGCGATATCAATTTTGTCAAGAGGGGGTGCTGGATCAATTTCGAATTTAACCAGGCGCCCACTCTGATGCACGATTTCCCGCCAAGCCGGTATCCGCTGCATCGCGTGCGTTTCGCCTGTCAGCTCTGGAACAGTTTCAATCAATGGACTGGGGCTCAACACTTCATCCCCGTTCCGCTGCGGGTAACTGAGCATGATGGTGCCGGCACTCTCGGCAATCCGCCCCAATACCGCTTCAGCCACCTGCAATTCACGCTGCGCGCTCGAATGCGGCAAGCCGGCCGATCGTTGCAAAGGTAAAGGAATAAACGGATTTGGCCGGGGGGCCATGGGCAATGCACCAGCATGGAGCCCCATGACCCACAAATAGTCAAACTGCAACCCATTGGTTTCAAGCAACCCGAGCACCTGCACCGATGCGGGCTTGGACTCAGGCTGAAAAACCGTACTGACTGCCATGTGTTTCAGTCGGCCGAACGCTGTCTCCCAACTCATGGCCGGGGCCACCCAATCCAGCATTGCGAATTGACTCACTAGCGTCCGCCATGCCTGAACCACCTGATACTCGCCACTGGATAATGTGCGACTACCCGGCCAACCAGCCACCTTTAAATACTGTTCAAACCATTGCGCCCATCTTCCTGGACTGGCCGAAAGCGGGCGCGCCTGAATCAATCCTAGCAGCGCCGCCAAGTGATGCGCCAGCGAAGGACAGACATATGGCTGACCGGCACAGGATGCATGCGCCAATAGCGTCTGCAGAGTGGCGCCCCACTCGCCCGTTTCACGCAAGCGCGCATCCAGTAAGGCACGTGCACTCTGTTCCTGCTCCCAGCCTGCGATGAACGACGAACGCAATAACCGGCTGATCTGCGCACACTCGATAACCGAATCAGAAAGGCCAAGTATATCGAGTGCCATGCTGACAGGCGGAAAGTGGCCAAGCGGCTTACCCAGCGATAGGTTATAGGGACGTTCGAGCGCATGATTGCCCGGCTGCAAAGCCTGCGGCAGCAGGATTTCATCCAGCGCCTGGCACACCATTTCACGCTGCGCAGTCAGCTCTGGCACAACCAGTGCGATGCTTGCTGCCGGATGGGCTTCCAGACACTGGCGAATCCAGCATGCAGCAAGCCGGGCCTCGCTGCGATCGTCCGCACAGCCAATCTTTGTCACCTGCGCCATTTGTCCCGACAATCGCAACCATCGAGACGGACACCCCGCCTGTTCGATCACTTGCAAAAACGATGATTGTTGCGGTGTCAGCTCATCGAAACCAATCAGCACCAACTCATTCGGCAACTGCATGACGCCACATCGGAAACTTTCTTGTAGCATTTCGGGCACTTCCGCGAAGGTCAGCCAAGCGTTTTCTCGACATCTTGCCCGAAAGCCTGTTAGCGCTTTCCGGAACAGCTGGCTATCGGCGTTGTAATCGAAACTTTCAGCCCCCAATGGCAGGCACCAGGCCCGCATCATCTGCCAGGCATCCATGAGGCGCGCAACCACTTGATCGACAGCATGTGACGAGAAATCTGGTGCGCATTCTACGAGAATCTCTTGCCAGACATGGCGTTCCTGATGCGCGGCAAGCAAATATCCGCTAACCAAGGTTTTCCCGTTTACTAGCGCTTCCTGCCATAGTCTCTGCAACCAAGCGTTCCACGGTAAAATATCCGGGGCAGGCCAAGCTTGATGCCCCGACGAAATTTTCACCTGATCAAAAATCCGGCGAAGATTGCGTGAAAGGCGCTGGTTTCCCGTCACAATCGTTGCACTATGCTCCAATCTCTGGATAATATCTGCAACGTTGCTCTGTTGAGGATTAAGTAGATGGGTGATTACGGCTGAATTTTTCATGGTGATCGACAATCTGGCCGGCGCGCATCCACAGACTAACAGCAAATACGTGACGATGTAAAATGATGTACTTCAATACAATAAATAGTCATTATCAGGAGAATCAATGAACAAAACAGTTTGGAATGGGCTGCTCGTTGCCATGGCAATATCTTGGTCAGGCTTGGTTTATTCTGGGCAAACCGAGGAGCAGGAATCATCCGATGAGGCTTTATCACAAACAACATCCGCAACCGAAACGGCCGACGAGAAACAGCTGCCAAGTGGCATTGGCTGGCGGCTCGTGCGTAGCCTGGAAATGGGCAAATCCGGCAAATTTGTCCACATGGTTCTGGTCGACAAGGACAGACAAATGGATAAGACCATCTACAGTGCAGCCATCAATAAACTATGCTCCAAGGAACCCGAATTTTGCAGGATACGCTTCTGGATTCAGGAATATTTCATACCCGAAAAACTTACCCCCACGGCAGAACAGCTAAAAGCACAAAAAGCAGATCACCTGTTCAATCGCGCAGGAGGCATTCACAGAACGTTATGGTCCTGCAGTGTCGACCATGACAGAAGCCAGTGCGTCGAATGGTAAAACGCCACTTAGGGTTGGATACCCTTGGGGACAACTGAATTGATGTAGGTAAGCAACATCTCCTCAACAAACAGTTTAGCGTTGAGCGAGTGGCGCGCCAGTTGCTGCAAGGCAATCAGGTCGCGCCATAAGAATGCAATATCTATGGGATTGATGGCCGCTGCCAGTCTCTTGATGGTCGCTTCTTGTGCGAGATGATAACGAATGCTTCCCGTCATACGACAGCTCATCAGATCGTAGCACCATTTTTGCAACCAGCTGACAACGCTGGATAAATCCAATTTGTGTAATTTCTCTGCCAGCTCAATGGGATCGAGTTCGTTGGGCTTGGCAACATGCCGCACAAAATCCGCATGCTGCACCCAATAATCTTCGTCATACTGTAACGCCAATAATGGCGCATAGCCTGACATGGCAAGACGGTAATCGGGGTGCTTCGCGCCTTGTTGAACCAACCAATCGCGCGCCAACCCGCGCGCTGGCTGTGGCATTGCAATCTGCTGACAGCGGCTCCGAATTGTGGCAGGAATGGTCAGTCCGCGATGCGTGACCAGAATAAACAGTACATTCGGCGGCGGTTCCTCCAATTTCTTCAGCAATGCATTGGCGGCAGCCGCATTCATCGCTTCGGCTGGGGATATCAACACCAGCTTGAAACGATCCTGATGGCCACTCAGGTAGATAAAATCATCCAATACGCGAATTTGTGCGATGCCGATCTGCTGACTTGGCTTTTTCCTGGATTTGGTATCCGTCGCATCCGGCTTGCTTGCCCTGCCTTCATTATCCGCTTCGCCCACTGATAGTGACGATGCTTCTGGTTCCAGTAAACGGAAATTAGGATGCTGCCCCAGCTCGAACCAGTGACAACCAGGACAATGTCCACACGCCCTACCCGCTTGATCGACCTGCTCGCACAACATGGCCTTAGCCAGACTGAGCGCCCAGGCCAGCTTGCCGATACCTGCCCGCCCCGTCAACAAGAGTGCATGCGCTCTGAGAACACCTTGTCGCCTAATCTGCTGCCAGAGTGTTTGTTGCCAGGGATAGATCGCCGCAGTTCTCACTTCTCGTGCAGTGCCTGATTCAACCAGAAATTCTCCATGATGCCAGCGAGCGCTGCCCTAACCTCGACCAGCGGCAGGCTGCCATCCAGGATCTGCATGCGCTGGGGAAATTGCCGCACGCGCTCAAGATAGCCTGCCCGGACTCGGTCAAAAAAAGCATCGGTCTCGCTTTCGAAGCGATCAGCGGCCTTGACTAAATTGACCCGTTCACGGCCCAGCATTACCGGCACGTCGATATAGACGGTCAGGTCTGGATAAAAATCCTCTTGCACCCACTGCTCGAGCAACACCAGTTTTTCCCAGACAACACCCCTACCGCACCCCTGATAAGCAAAACTCGCATCGCTGAAACGATCTGAAATCACCCAGTCACCCCGCTGGATGGCGGGCAGGATGATTTTATCCAGATGCTCACGCCTCGCAGCAAACATCAACAATGCCTCGGTCTCGGCGTGCATCGTATGGCGCTGGTCCAGTAGCAGTTCACGCAATTGCTCGCCCACTGCCGTTCCACCCGGCTCACGCGTCACGACCACCTTCACCCCTTTACCGCACAAGTAGTCTTCCAGCCAGGCCAGATGCGTGCTTTTGCCCGCCCCATCGATACCTTCCAGGGTAATAAATTTTCCGCTCTGCAAAATAACCGCTCAATTAGAGTTTATTGATAAAATCAGCCTGCCCCTTTGAGGGCATTCCATGGAATCTGCTAGCTGAAACTGGGAAACAAACATGCAAATCAACGCAGCCGGTTATCTCGAACCTGCAAACTGCATCTCTTCACCTAATTGCGATACGCGCCCGACCGGGAGTGTGATCAGTTTGCTGGTCATTCATTACATTAGCCTGCCGCCGGACGAATTCAATGGCAATGGTGTCATCGAATTGTTCACCAACCAGCTCGATCCGCTGGTCCACCCTTATTACCAGTCACTGAAAGACCTCAAAGTTTCCAGTCATTTCTTCATTCGTCGTGATGGCGAAATCATTCAATTCGTGTCATGCGCAATGCGCGCTTGGCATGCTGGCGCTTCCTGCTGGCAAGGACTGACCCACTGTAATGATTTCTCGATCGGGATCGAATTGGAAGGAAGTGGCAACATACCGTTCACGCCGAACCAGTATACGCAACTGGCCAGAGTCACTCGGACATTGCTGTCAGCCTACCCTATCGACCATATCGTTGGGCATGCCGACATTGCGCCACAGCGAAAGACTGATCCCGGTCCCCATTTTGATTGGCAAGGCTATCAACAAGCGCTGATCCAAACGCATCCCTGCCTGAAAATGGGATCCTCCGGCATCCAGATGCAAGCCAGGGATGTTCCATATCATCGTGCTTAACTGCAGCTGAAGCACAAGGCAATGGAACAGGAACAGTCACTCCACCTCGACCGGAAGCTCTGCACCCAACCTGAGCTCATTCAATTGCTCGATCAGCAACCGCCTTTCGCTCTCAAGCTCCTGATAACGCGCGTAGAATTCTTTTAAATCAATGGTATAGCGCTGTATCTGATCGTAACGTTCTTTTTGACGCTTGACCATATCCTCGTGCTTGGGGAACTCTCCTCCTGCGACCACCCCGCCCTGGTGCATAATCGCCTCATCCTCTCGCAACACTTCATGCTGACGCAGCTCTCGCAACATCTGGAATTGCTGAAACAATGTTTGTTGTTCTTGCTGCAGACGCATCACAGCCGCCTCCAGTTCATAAATTTGCTTTTCCATCTCGGGCGGGGCCGCCAATACCGAAAAAGACACCCATAACAAGCCAATAAGGATCGATTTCATGCCTATCCCCTGATATTCAATGTAAAAGCTGGGCCACCTCGAACAGCCGATCACTCAAATATGAAGTGCTCGCTTGGCCACGCCCAGGGCAGCTTCATGCAGCACCTCCGACAGAGAAGGATGTGCATGCACAATATGCGCCAAGTCTTCACTACTGGCGGCAAATCCCATGGCAACCACAGCTTCGGCAATCATTTCCGAAACATAGGGACCAATCATATGCACCCCCAGAATACGGTCAGTTTCAGCATCCGCCAGCACTTTAACAAATCCGGTTGTTTCTCCAAGCGCACGCGCCCGGCCATTGGCCATAAATGGAAACTGGCCAGCCTTATAGGCAATACCTTCTGCCTTGAGCGCCTGTTCGGTCTTGCCTACCCAGGCAATCTCCGGTGCGGTATAAATCACCCACGGTATGATGCCAAGATCGACCTTGGCCGTCGCATCAGGGGAGCCATCCCGTTTGGACGCAATCCATTCTGCAACCGCCACCCCCTCCTCGGAAGCCTTGTGTGCCAGCATGGGCCCCCTGACGACATCGCCTACTGCATAAACATCTGGCAGATTGGTACGGCAATATTCATCGACCGCAATATAACCGCGCTCATCGTGCTTCAATCCAGCCTCATTCACACCCAGACCATCGGTATTGGGCACGCGCCCCACGGCCACGATCAGCTTATCCACCGCCAATTTCTGGGCATTCTTCTCGCGATCAGTATACTCAATGTCAACACTGTCTTGACTGGCTGTAACCGACTGAATTTCGGCACCGGTTTGAATGACCAGTCCGGTCTCGCGAGTCAGGCTTTTCAGTGCCTCCTTGGCGACCTGTTCATCTACCGCCGGCAGGAATTCGGATTGCGCCTCCAGCAATGTTACTTCTGCACCGAGTCTGCGCCAGACACTCCCCAGCTCCAGACCAATGACACCGGCGCCAATGATAGCAAGCCGTTGCGGTATTTCTTGCAAGGCCAGTGCACCGGCGCTGTCAAAAATTTTGACATTGTCGACAGGCGCAACTGATAACTCACGAGGTGAAGAACCCGTCGCAATGATGACATGCTTGGCTAGAATCGAAGATTCTTTTCCGTCGTTATTAACCTGAATTGTCCAGGCGTTCCCGCCATCATCACGTTTCAGTAATTTACCCCGGCCATGCAACGAAGTCACCTTGTTTTTTTTGAACAGCATTGTGATGCCGCCAGTAAAGGCTTTGACAATTTTATCCTTGCGCGCAATCATGGTCGGCACATCTACTGAAAGCGCATTCAATTTGATACCATGTTCAGCGAATTTGTGCCCAGCACGCGCATAGTTCTCAGAAGACTCGAGCAGTGCCTTGGAAGGAATGCAACCCACGTTGAGACAGGTGCCGCCCAGAGTCGGCTTGCCCTGTTCGTTTTTCCAATCATCTATACACACGGTATCAAGACCCAGTTGCGCACAACGGATAGCCGCCACATAGCCGCCTGGACCCGCACCAATGACCGCCACATCAAATGTTTTATCCATGATCTATTGAATATTCAAGTTAATTAAAATAAGTTTTTGGGAAACACGGCATCATTCTATCCATCGCAAGGTGCATAACAGCGCGATATTCGGAATGGTTCGGGCTCTGCCTGATTCAACATTTCCCTGGATTCTCAGCCACTGCTAAGAAATCCGTATGTTTACAAGGGCAACGTCCTGTTTGTCTAGTACTCCGTTCCGTCAATTAGCTTACAAATGAAATCGATGGATTCGCCCGCCAGGCTAGGCGCAAACCGCAGTCATAGCCGTAGCTATGGGGAGGATTTGCAACAACGCATGACAGGCGAAGGCGCGATTTCATGTAAGCGGTTTGGCGGAACGGGGTACTAGGCTGCGATAGCGCTGATTGCCTTGACTGCCCGGATAAATTGTTCGCTTTCATGCAGCCGGGACCAAGCATATTTGGCACGCTCCCCTCGTATGCGGGCCAGCCGTGCCATACTGGTGGCGGATAATTCCCATGGCAGCGAATTGAGCAACTGGTCCGAGGCCTCGGTATCATTACAGACCAGCACCATATCACAACCGGCTTGCAGCGCCTGCCTGGCACGCTGCTCAATGCTGCCATAGCTGTGAGTTGCCTGCATGCTTAGGTCATCGCTGAAAATACAGCCCTCAAAACAAAGTGTTTGGCGCAGAACGTCTTGCAACCATACTCTGGAAAAGCCGGCAGGGTAAGTGTCGACCTGAGGATAAATGACATGGGCAGCCATGATGCCATGCAACCCATATCCAATCATCTGGCGAAAGGGGATCAAATCCGCCATTTTGATGTCCACGTATGGACGCCGGTCGACGGCGGTCTCGACATGTGTGTCCGCTTGAATTGCGCCATGCCCCGGAAAATGCTTGCCTACCGCCATCATGCCCGCCGCCTTCATGCCGCGCATTAAATCATGAGTCAGTTCAGCCACCGCCTGCGGCTTGCGGTGAAACGCCCGATCGCCAATCACACAACTCTGTCCGTAATCCAGATCAAGTACCGGAGCAAAGCTCAGATCAACCCCGCATGCCTTTAATTCCGAAGCTGATACATATCCAGTTTGCCAGGCAAGTTGGCGCGCCTGATGCGGATGCCGGTCCCAGGCAGCGCCCAGTTCACGCATAGCAGGCAGACGCGTAAAACCTTCCCGGAAGCGCTGAACCCTTCCCCCCTCCTGATCCACTGCAATCAGCAAGGGTGGGATGCGCAGGGCATGGATTGCCGCAGTTAATTCGACCAATTGCGCGGGTGATGCATAATTGCGGGCGAAGAGAATCACTCCCCCCACCAGCGGATGCGACAATCGGGCCCGGTCATTCACCGACAGTTCCATCCCCGCGATATCGAGCATGACCGGGCCCAGTGACATGGTCATTTCTCCAAAATGACGAAAGCGCTGGCCAAGGTCAATTCATCACTGATGGAAAGATGATGGCCAATGATGCCACGCTGTTCGATCCAATCGGTCAATTCACGACAAAACTCAAAATAAGGCTTTCCCAGCGCATCATGCAAAACGATGATATTCTCAAACATGACCGGTGCACGCAGCCCCGTGCCAGCCGCCTTGGAAAAAGCCTCTTTGGCAGCGAAGCGCTTCGCCAGAAAAAGGGCCGGCTTGGTGTTTTCTGTATAATCGGACCATTCAGGCTCGGCCAACACACGCTTGGCAAACCGTTCGCCGTGACGTTCGAGAGAACGTCCTATACGTGCCGGATCAACCAAATCGGTCCCGATACCATAGATCATGCACCGGCTTCCTGAATGAGTATTTTCATTTCGTGCACGGCCTTGGCAAACCCGACAAACAGGGCATGCGCAACAATAGCGTGACCGATATTCAGTTCCGATACGCCTGATATCATCGCAATCGGCTTGGTATTCTGATAATGCAATCCATGCCCGGCATTCACTTGCAATCCTTGACTTAGGCCGTAAGCGACCATTGCCTCGATTTTTTCCAATTCAGCTTGCTGCTCATCAGCGTTTTGGGCATCTGCATAGCGGCCGGTGTGCAACTCGATCACCGGTGCACCGGCCTTGACTGCAGCATCGATTTGCTCGGGCAACGCATCGATGAATAATGAAACACGAACCCCGGCCTGCGCCAGACATGCGCAAGCAGGCTTGATCTGCCCAAAATGCCGGATGACATCCAACCCACCCTCGGTCGTCAATTCCTCGCGTCGCTCAGGCACCAGACACACATCATGCGGCTTGATCCGGCAGGCAAAGGCAATCATTTCATCGGTTACCGCACTTTCCAGATTCATGCGGGTTGTCAGTCGCTCACGCAAAATCTCCACATCCCGGTCCTGGATATGGCGTCGATCCTCACGCAGATGCAGGGTAATCGCATCTGCGCCTGCCTGTTCGGCGATCAGCGCCGCCTCGACTGGACTGGGGTAAATAGTTCCTCGTGCTTGCCGCAATGTCGCCACGTGATCGATATTCACACCCAAAGCTATCATACTAACGTCCTCAATTGATTACTCTTTGACATCCACAAGCATTTGCAAAAAAACGATTTAACATCCCGATGCGCGCTGATGCGACAGAAACCACAGACCCGCCAAAATGTATCCATTCCAGTCACCCCGAAACCGAATGAATTCGGCACCTCTCACTCATAGCCCAGGCTTTTGAGCACACTCACATCATCTGCCCAACCTGTTTTTACCTTGACCCATACTTCAAGATAAACCTTGCCACCGAACAACGCCTCCATATCCTTGCGCGCCTGGCTAGCCATGTCCTTCAGTTTCTTCCCCTGTTTGCCGATAATAATCGCTTTCTGGTTGGGTCTTTCAACCAGGATGCAGGCATGGATACGACGCAAGGCGCCTTCCACCACAAATTGTTCAATAATGACGCTGACAGAGTAGGGTACTTCTTCCCCTATTTGCCGAAAAACTTTCTCACGCAACAATTCTGCAGCTAGGAAACGTTCGCTTCGGTCGGTGATTTCATCTTCGGCAAAAAAGGGTGGATTCTCAGGCAAATGACTCCGGATTGCTTCTATCAATTCGGATAATTGCTTTTCATGCAAAGCACTGACAGGAACAATATCAGCAAAATCAAACAATTTTGCCACTTTCTGAATAAACGGCAACAATTGCAGCTTTTCTTGCAATAAATCGATTTTATTGATGACTAAAATGACAGGGCGATCGGAAGGTAGCCTCTTGAGCACCAGTTCATCCTGCAGATCAAATCGCCCGGCCTCGATCACGAACACGATCACATCGACATCCTGCACGCTTTGCATGACGACTCGATTCATCGCCTGGTTGAGCAGATTGCGATAGCGCGTTTGAAAACCGGGAGTATCTACAAAAATAAATTGTGATTGTGCATCGGTAAGAATTCCCTGAATCCGGTGACGGGTGGTCTGGGCCTTTCTCGATGTAATACTGATTTTTTGTTTGATCAAATGATTCAACAAAGTGGATTTACCGACATTGGGCCGTCCCACAATGGAAATATAACCTGTTTTAAAGCTGGACACGCTCATAAGAGAAGAAACGTTTTGGTTTGAACTGCTTGTCGATTGGACTGCAATATTTGCGATGTGCGCAGGCTTATTATTGCATGGCAACCTGCTTAACGGCGTATGGTCGCCAACTCATAGGCCTGCCGCGCCGCTTCCTGCTCGGCACGACGGCGACTGGTACCTTCTCCCGTTGTGTGAATCTTGAACTGGGCAATCTTGCATGCCACGCGGAATATCTGCGAATGGGCATCTCCACTGGTAGACAATACCGTGTATTCTGGCAATGCCATTTTGCGGCCCTGCAGGTATTCCTGCAACAAGGTTTTGGGATCCTTGCCCAGTGTCTCTGGATCGAGATTTTCTATCAGTGGTTGATACAGTTGAGCGACTCTCTGCTCAACCTCCTTGAATCCGCTTTCAAGATAGATTGCTCCAATCACCGCCTCCAGCGCATCCGCTAAAATCGATGGGCGGCGATGCCCGCCACTTTTACGCTCGCCGTCTCCCAGCAGAATCAGATCGCCGAGGTCAAGACCGGTTGCCAGTGCATATAATGCCTGCTGGTTAACAAAATTGGCGCGCAGCCTGGTCAAGTCGCCTTCTGGCAGTGCTGGAAAGCATCTATACAGCATGATAGACACGGCACAATTTAAGATGCTATCACCTAAAAATTCGAGACGTTCATTGTTAGGTACGCCAAAACTACGATGCGTCAAGGATTCCCTAAGCAACTCCGGCTGTTTGAAGACATAACCGATCTTATGGAAAAGAATATCGTAATGCTGTTTTTTCAGTTCTCTGATCCCTTGTGAAGGAGATTTACGGCCACTCATCGATTGCCGTCCGTATCAAAATCAATCAACAAAGAATTTTCAATGGAATAACCAATAACCAGAACCGTCTGCCCATGCCTACCGGTATGCAGCATTCGCATCCACCACCTTGTAGACCAACCTGCAGCGCTCTGTTACGCCAGAATCCTCAATCGCGACCATCACGTACTGGCTGGCAATGATACTTTTAATGAATACAGGCACTGTTGTCCAGTTCATTATTGGATCTTGGTGCCTATTCTGCTTAAATCGTTGAAATTCCACCAGATCAGGAAAGCCTTGCCGATAATATGACTTTCTGGGACGAACCCCCAGTAGCGGCTGTCACTACTGCCATCACGATTGTCTCCCAAGGTGAAATAGTTGCCTTCCGGAATCTTACAAATAAAACCAGAGTAGTCAAATGTACAGTGATCCCGCTTGGGAAAGTTATGAACCGCAGACAACTGAATATTTGGCATCTCATGATTTATGAGAACACTGTATTCATTGCCATCCATATTTTCCCTGTACCGCTCTGTATAAATGTAAGCCAATCCGGATTCTATGTACTTATAATCCCCGTTAGGCTCAGACTGAATAGGCACACCATTGACACTCAGCTGCTTATTACGATAGGTGACCATATCACCCGGCACACCCACGACCCGCTTGATGTAATCGATCGACGGATCTTCCGGAAAACGGAATACCATGACTTCACCACGCTGAGGCTCATTAATGTCGATGACTTTAAGATTCGCCACCGGCAGCCTGATTCCGTAGGCGTACTTGTTGACCAATATGAAATCGCCCACCAGCAAAGTAGGAATCATCGAGCCAGAGGGTATTTTGAAGGGCTCCACCAAAAATGACCGCAGGCAGAATACAATCAGAATGATGGGAAAAAAACTTTTAGGATACTCGATCCACCATGGCTCGTCGCTTCCTGCCGCGCGCCGGTGCTTCAGAAAAAAATGATCGAGCAACCAGACGCCACCCGTAGTCACCAGCAAAATGAGCAATACCAAAGGAAAATTCATAATATTTCAATACTTGATTACCCTGAAAAGACATGCTGACCGATCGCATGCATCGCACCCACCAACCCGTTACTACTTGCTATCCACCTGCAAGATGGCAAGAAACGCTGCCTGGGGAATCTCTACATTCCCAACCCGCTTCATCCGTTTTTTACCCGCCTTCTGCTTCTCCAGCAATTTACGCTTGCGCGTGATATCCCCGCCATAACATTTTGCCAATACATTCTTACGTAACGCCTTGACATTCTCTCTGGCGATGATATGCGCGCCTATCGCTGCCTGCACCGCAATATCAAACATCTGGCGCGGTATGAGTTCACGCATTTTCTGCGCCAGCTCTCGCCCACGCTGTTGGCTGCTGGCACGATGCACGATCAGGGAAAGGGCATCCACCTTTTCGCCATTGATCAGAATATCGAGCTTAACCAGATCAGCCGCCCTGAATTCCTTGAATTCATAATCCAGTGAAGCGTAGCCACGGCTGACGGATTTTAACTTATCGAAGAAATCCATGACCACTTCATTGAGGGGCATTTCGTAGACGAGCATGACCTGTCTGCCCATATACTGCATATTCTTCTGAATGCCGCGCTTACCCGTACACAATGTCATCACAGCTCCGACGTAATCTTCCGGCACCAAAATAGTGACCGTAATAATCGGTTCTCGTATCTCCTCGATAGCTGAGACATCAGGCAATCTGGATGGGTTTTCGATCTCCGTGACGGCGCCATCCCGCATAGCAACCTGATAAACCACTGTCGGTGCAGTGGTAATCAGATCCATATCATATTCCCGTTCCAGACGCTCCTGCACGATATCCAGATGCAACAGCCCAAGAAATCCACACCGGAATCCAAAGCCGAGCGCCTGTGAGGTTTCGGGCTCGAAGTGCAACGAAGAATCATTCAATTGCAGTTTCTCTAGCGCTGCGCGAAGCGCATCATACTGATTGGATTCGACCGGATAAAGCCCAGCAAAGACCTGCGGCTTGATTTCTTTGAATCCCGCCAAAGGCACGCTGGCTGGGCGGTCCGCCAGCGTCACCGTGTCACCCACTTTGGCAGATTTCAAATCTTTGATACCCGAAATGACAAAACCGACTTCACCCGCGCTCAAGGACTCTTGGTGCACAGCTTTCGGCTGAAAGACACCTACTTGCTCACACAGGTGTGTGGTCTGGCTCGCCATGAACAACAGCTTATTCCCCGGCTTCAGCATCCCATCCATCACTCGCACCAGCATGACAACCCCCACGTAACTATCAAACCATGAATCGATAATCAACGCTGTTAGAGGTGCATGAATATCCCCCTTGGGGGGCGGGATCTGTGCCACCACCATTTCCAGCACAGCTTCGATCCCTTCTCCAGTTTTGGCGCTAATGCGCAAGGCATCTTTAGCCTCGATGCCGATAATATCCTCAATTTCAGCTATCACCCGGTCGGGATCAGCCGCTGGCAAATCAATTTTGTTCAGTACCGGAATGACATCAATCCCCTGCTCGATCGCGGTATAACAATTCGCAACGGTCTGGGCTTCAACCCCCTGGGAAGCATCGACAACCAGCAATGCACCTTCGCAGGCAGACAACGAGCGAGAAACCTCATAAGAAAAGTCGACATGCCCCGGTGTATCAATCAAATTCAGCAAATAATGCTCGCCATCCCTTGCCTGATAGCGCAGAGCCACCGTCTGCGCCTTGATAGTAATGCCGCGCTCGCGCTCCAAATCCATGGAATCGAGTACTTGCTGGGCCATTTCGCGCTCGGACAAGCCGCCACAAAGCTGGATAATCCGATCGGCCAGAGTAGATTTACCGTGATCAATATGGGCAATGATGGAAAAATTACGGATATGTTGCATCAATATGGGTACTCAGTAAGCTGAATTCACAACGGCAAAAACAAAAGAGAGGATTGTATACAAATCAATCGGCGGAGAGTAGCTTTAGCTTACTGTCGGAGTTCTTTAAACTTGCTTGATGCACTTTCATACAGCCAGTCCACGCCGAAATGGCGCTGCGACAACAGGCATGCATGCTGCATAAATGTCAAACCATTCACAGAACCGATACCAGGAAGGGGGATCCACAAGTGAGCTAGTCTGCGGCAAGATAGGCATCAAACACCGCTTGATCCAGGAAATAGTGACACAACTCCTTTTTGGCGATTGCGTCGAACAAAACAGGCACACGCTCGTTATATAAACCAACCAGATGCGCATCGTTATCGATATCGACAACCTCGAATTTAAATTTGTTTTTTGTCTGCAGCACACCCAGGGAAGAGATCATCACCTCGCAGAGATGGCACCCTTCCCTCGCATATACAATCAGTTTCTTGGATTGGACTAAATTATTCATGAACAAGCTGTCAAGTGCATTTTAATTATCGATTCTTATGGTAATAAAGGTCGTCACATCACCCCTTTTTACCAGCAAAGCTATATTACGTCCTTTCTTGGCATCGTCCAATAGTTTATTAAATTGCTGGATGGATTTGATATCCTGGTTATTGAATCCAAGAAGGATATCGCCACGGCGTATGCCTGCGCCGCTCGCAAGACCATCATAGACTTCTTCAACCAGTAGCCCATACTCTATGCCCAGCTGTTTTTTCTGGTTGGCGGTGAGTTCTCGCAAAGCAAGGCCAAGGCGACTACTACTCGCATCACCCGATTTACCCTGTATTTGACGGGCAGCCTCTCCATCGTCTGCAGACATTTCACCGACCTTAACCGTCAGCTTCTTGGTCGATCCATTGCGCCATACCGAAACGGATACCTTGGAGCCCGGCTTGGTGTTGCCAACGATACGGGGCAAGTCACTGGAAACAGCAATGTCCTGGCCATCGAATTTCATAATAACATCTCTAACCTTGATGCCTGCTTCGTCAGCCGGGCCATTTTTCTCTACTGAGACGACCAACGCCCCACGAGATCTATCCAAATTAAAAGACTCAGCCAACTCATCGGTCATTTCTTGTATCATGACACCGATTCTGCCGCGCGATACCCTGCCATGAAGCTTGAGCTGATTCGCGATTTCGGCAGCCACATCAATTGGAATCGCGAAGGACAATCCCATGAAGCCCCCTGTCCGGCTGTAAATCTGGGAATTGATGCCTACTACCTCACCCCGCATATTAAACAAGGGGCCGCCAGAGTTGCCTGGATTGATTGCCACATCGGTCTGGATGAAAGGGACATAACTTTCCTGCGCGAGTGAACGCCCTTTTGCGCTCACGATCCCGGCCGTAACTGTGCTTTCAAAACCAAAAGGCGAACCGATCGCAATCACCCACTCGCCCACTTTGAGTTGATCGGGATTGCCCTGCGTCACGGTAGGCAAGTCATGCGCCTCGATTTTGATGAGCGCGATATCAGTTTGGCGATCAGCACCGATCACTTGGGCACTAAATTCACGCTTATCCGTCAATTTAACAGTAATTTCATCAGCAGACTCGACAACATGCGCATTGGTCAAAATATAACCGTCCTGACTGATGATAAAACCTGATCCCAGCGAGCGAGACTCATATTTCCTGGGCGGCGAAAAAGGTTGCATATACCTGCGGAAAAATTCGTAGAAAGGCGAATCCTCAGGAATATTAGGCATCTCTGGAAAGAACTGGCTGGCGCCAATTTGTTGCGTCTGTACAGTACTGATATTCACAACAGCCTGTCCATGCTTCTCTACCAACCCGGTAAAATCTGGCAGGCCCTGCGCCCGCAGTTGGGCAGGCAACAAAGACACCAGCAATAACAGACACAAAAAAAGTGTACCGCACCAACGCGTGCGTTCGAATGCAACAGCCGCAGCCGCAACCGAATCTGATCGCGATCTTGAATGTAATTGAGTTTGAGTATCCATAATCAACATATATTATTTGTCCCGTTTACCTCGAATGAATCAGGCAGTGAGATTTGACAAGATTACAAAACATAGAGTCAGGCATAACGAAAAAACCGACTTATCACTGACATCAGCGAATCATCACGTTGTGCAACACTTGGATATGAATGCATAGCTATCCCGCTGCGTACTTGCACGCAATCTATCAACGAAATTTCGATGTTTCAGTATTTCCGTTAACACACACTACCCGGAATAATAACTCTTTACTTCTTGCAAGGCGGGAAAAGTACAAATCCGATTCGACATGAATCTAGAATTTATTTGAGAGAAGCTAACTAAGCTAGTGATGGAATGGTACGACTGACAATCTGGAAAAATACCGGGAAAGTTACTTTCCCGGCATGACTGAATTATCCTGCTGTTCTTCAACTTGATATATCCCCGTCTGCGGGTGATACATCATACCGCCATGGGTAAACCCTCTATAAACCAGAGGATAGCTATCACCACCATGCACAGAAGCCGGGGG
Organism: Nitrosomonas sp. ANs5; assembly: GCF_050584665.1. Lineage (NCBI taxonomy): Bacteria > Pseudomonadati > Pseudomonadota > Betaproteobacteria > Nitrosomonadales > Nitrosomonadaceae > Nitrosomonas > Nitrosomonas sp. ANs5. Next base: position 5,999 of record NZ_JBEUDO010000013.1, on the reverse strand, counting down.
TAACATATAAATTGACCCAGGTTGGAAAGTAACCGTTTGCCTATCTGAAACCGGTGTTTTCTCGTCTGTATTCTCAGCCATATAAACTTCCTGAAGCACTTGCTGCTGCTCAATCGACTGAGATATCAGCCATCCCACAGCAAGTGCCATAACCGATGCCGCAACAGAAAGCCCCACCAGTTTTTGTTTATGAGACCTGTGGGGCTTAAGTAAATGCGGCACTAATAATATCGGTTCATCGGCCAGTTGTTTTCGCACTTGCTCCGAGACATCCACACTCACAATCGGTTGGCGTAATGCATCCCCAATCATGTGATAGACATGCCAGTCAGAAAGTAAATTATCACCATTCTCAATGGCGTCAATCACTTCAGCTGCGCTCGCGCCATCGAGCTCACCATCCATTAATTCCGATACTTTGCTTTTCACATTTTCACCTCTTATCACCATCTCTTGTTTTTGTCTGTGCCTAACAATGGACGCAGCTTTTCAGCGACTGCCTCGCGCGCCCGAAATATCCGAGATCGTACCGTGCCAATTGGACAATCCATTATGCCGGCAATCTCTTCGTAGCTAAGCCCTTCAATTTCCCTGAGAATAATTGCAGTGCGCAATTCCTCCGGTAATGCATCCAACGATTGATTAACGGTTTGAGCAACTTGTTTTCCCATTAGTTCACTCTCTGGTGTATTCATTTCACGAAGTTGATCCGCACCTTCAAAATTCTCCGCATCCTCGTTGTCAAATCCTTCAATAGTGGTTGGCGCCTTACGCCCTTGCGATACCAGGAAATTCTTGGCGGTATTGATCCCAATACGGTACAACCATGTATAAAAAGCACTGTCGCCACGAAATGATGGCAGCGCTCGGTATGCTTTGATAAAGGTTTCCTGGGCGATATCTTCCACCTCAGCAGAATCACGGACAAATTGTGACAATAGACGGGTAAGTCTTCGCTGATATTTGATCACCAACAAATCAAAAGCGTGCTTATCCCCTCTTTGCACCCGCTCGACTAATTGCTGATCGATTTCACGATCACTCATGCCATGTACTTCCGGAAGATGGAAACATATAAATTAATTGTGGTGAAAATGATTTAATCTCTGACACTTTTTTTTCAACTCTCTGATTTCAGTCCGCATTTAAATTTCCGACAGATATTGTTTGCCTGATCAGGCAAAGTCGCCGTATTACTTTACTCACAAGGTCCGAAATCAAGCTAACGCCAGTTTATCCAGTTCATTGCATGCAAAAAGATACTTCCAACCTCATGCAGATCGGCCAGTCATTCCAAAAAGCATGGCATAAAGTTTACCATCTTGTTCAAGATCCTCGCACCAGGTAAATCATAGCACTCTCGCGGCCACGCCAGATTACCAACAGTTCTGACCCTCCTGATAAAACTATTTTTTCTGGCGTTTTACAGCGAAAGGCCGCTCACAGAGCACCGGTTTAATTATCCTGGAAAAATCTTTCTTCACTGCGTCATAAAAGCGGCTTTAGCCAATCTTAATAACATTTTGGCAAAATATACACACCCACAATAACAGACATTTCCCGGTTTACCTCATCAGGCCCCTTGGCCAGATAGGGTGATGGTAACAGTTCTGCGGTATGCGCCCAGGGGAGTATTCTCTTTGATGTCACCAAAACAAGCGCTGCCACCTTGGTAAAACAGCCGTTGGCCGATCATTCCGGCTCCAGTCAGACACATGTTCGAAATGCCGGTATCATGAATTATTGATATTCATGATACCGCATACGGCCAACCTTTCAGAGCATGACTAATGGGGCAAGTCTGATGTATCGCACAATCCGGGCTTGATGCGCTCAACTTTCAGCAAATGCAGGCGGCGGCTATCGGCTCTCAATACGGTAAAACTGAAATCATCAATGATGATCGACTCACCATTCTTGGGCAGCCGCCCGAAGTTGTTGATGACGAGACCACCTATCGTATCGAAATCCTTGTCACCAAATGTCGCACCCAACGTCTCATTAAAACTGGCAATCTCGGCAAGCGCTTTGACCCGATAATGCCCTCCCGTATCGGCAACGATATAGGCATCATCTTCATCAAAATCGTATTCATCCTCGATTTCTCCGACAATCTGCTCCAACACATCTTCAATTGTGACTAGGCCGGCGACGCCCCCATATTCATCGACCACGATAGCGATATGGTTCCGGTTGCTTCGAAAATCCTTGAGGAGAATATTCAATCGTTTAGATTCTGGAATGTATACGACCGGACGCAGCATATCGCGCACGTTAAAATCTTCTTTGCCGGCATAATAGCGCAGTAAATCCTTGGCCAGCAGAATACCGATAATCCGGTCTTTGCTACCATCCGTAACCGGAAAACGTGAATGCGCCGTCTCAATCACAAATGGTATAAATTCATCGGGTTTCTCGCTGATATCAATCGTATCCATCTGCGAGCGCGGCACCATAATATCGCGCACCTGCATTTCTGAAACATGCATCACACCTTCAATCATGGTCAACGCATCCGCATCGAGCAGGTCGCGCTCATAAGCGGAGTGGAGCAACGCGAGCAATTGTTCGCGATCTTCCGGCTTACGCGAAAGCAAGGCACTGATATGCTCAAACCAACTGATTTTGGGAGAGTTATCATTCATGAGGTATTTTTGCATTGGATGTATAAATATTTATGATCAAGGATGAGCTATGTAAAAATTCGGCGAAAACCGCCACTACCTGCTTGTTGGGAGAGGCGCTATAACCCAGCCCGGGGTTATAGAACACTATAGGGATCTGCATAACCAAGCCGGGTGATGATTTCAGTCTCGAGAGACTCCATGACAACGGCGTCCTCTTCGTCAATATGATCATAACCTTGCAGATGCAGAACGCCATGCACGGTAAGATGTGCATAATGCGCGACCAAACTCTTATGCTGCTGCTGTGCCTCGCGGGAAACGATTGACGCACACAGCACGATGTCACCCGCACATGGCAGGTCACCATAAACAAACGTCAATACATTGGTCGCGGATGGTTTGCCACGAAAATCGCGATTGAGCGCTTCACCTTCTGGCAAATCCACAATACGAATGACAATTTCTGCTGATTTCATCAATGCGGCATTGACCCACTTGCGGAACAGCAGCCGATCCGGTATGCCAGATCTATCTTTCACGGCGTATTGCACCGCCAATCTCAATTTCTGTTTGTAATTCGCGGGCTCACAGGGTTTCTTGGTCGGTGGCATGTTTCTCGTAGGCATCCACAATACGCTGGACAAGGGGGTGTCGTACCACGTCATCCGATCTAAAACGTGTAAAAGCGATTCCTCTTATCGATTTGAGCACCTGCTCTGCCTCAATCAAGCCGCTTTTCTGATGCTTGGGCAAGTCGATTTGGGTCACGTCACCTGTAATCACCGCCTTGGAGCCAAAACCAATACGCGTCAAAAACATTTTCATCTGTTCCGGCGTTGTATTTTGCGCTTCATCAAGAATGATAAATGATTGATTGAGGGTGCGGCCACGCATGAAAGCCAACGGAGCGATCTCGATAATGCCACGCTCGAACTGTTTGCTGGCCTTGTCAAACCCCATCAAATCATATAGTGCATCATAAAGTGGCCGCAAATAAGGATCGACTTTCTGCACCATGTCGCCGGGCAGGAAACCGAGCCGTTCTCCCGCCTCCACTGCCGGGCGCACTAGGATGATCCGTCCGACAGTCTCGCGCTCCAATGCATCCACGGCGCATGCCACTGCGAGATAGGTCTTACCTGTCCCCGCCGGCCCAATGCCAAACGTAATGTCATGCGCCTGCATCTGCTGAAGGTAACGTGTCTGCCGGAGGTTGCGCCCCTGGATATTGCCGCGACGGGTAATAAGCTGCGAAGAAACTGCGTCTGTATTGATGATATGATCGGAATTGACTGCAGTGGTCGAGGGGATACTCTTGATCTCAATCAGACCCAGCTGTATCTGCTCGACACTTAAATGCTGGTGAGATTGGTGATAAAAATTCCTGAGCGCCTGGGCCGCCAATTTGGTTTGGCTTGCGGGGCCGCTGAGGCTAAAACGCTCGCCTCGACGGGTGATAACCACATCAAGAGCATTCTCGATCTGCTTGAGATTTTCATCTAACGCCCCGCAAAGATTTGCCAAGCGCTGATTATCTGTGGGAGAAAATGTCAGTTCAACAGGTTTAGGCTTCAATTCTAGTATAAAACTTTATTACACACATTGATTCTGGCAGCGCTCACATAGAAATGCAAGCAATATATTGTAGGGCACCTCTAAAAATCCATATTTCGTCACAATACGTCGTTGCTCACAAAAAATGTCTCCTGACATATCCATCATATGCTGCGTCAACATTTCTTGTTCTCGCCTCGTCTTGTTTAAAACGCTGAATTTTTAGAGATGGCCTGTATTTATTTGCTAACGCCTGATGATTTCGCCTCGTAGCGTATGGGCAAGTGCCGCCGTGATTTTCACGTCCACGAAATGACCCACCCAGTCAGCGCTACCGGCAAAATTAACAATGCGATTGTTATCGGTTCTCCCGCAATATTCACTGGAATTCTTTTTGGACGGGCCCTCCACCAAGACACGCTGATCAGTGTTGAGCATAGCTTGACTGATCGCCTGTGCGTTAAGTTGGATCCTTTCTTGAAGACGGTACAATCTCGTCAGTTTTGTTTGTTGGGGCGTTTCATCAGGCAAATCAGTTGCTGGTGTACCTGGGCGAGGACTGTAAATAAAACTAAATGACTCATCAAAATTCACCTCTTCAATCAGTTTCATGGTTGCAGCAAAATCAGATTCAGTCTCTCCGGGGAACCCTATAATGAAATCAGATGAAATCGAAATATCAGGTCGCACAGCACGCAACTTGCGAATAATGGATTTATACTCGATTGTGGTATAGCCACGCTTCATGGCAGCCAGGACACTATCCGAACCGGACTGCACCGGCAAGTGCACATGATTGACCACTTTGGGCAATCTTCGATATACATCAATGAGACGAGCGGTAAATTCTCTGGGGTGGGAGGTCGTAAATCGAATGCGCTCGATACCCGGGATATCGTGGACAAAATCCAGTAACAGCGCAAAATCGGCAATGTTACCATCACTCATCTTACCGCGGTAAGCGTTTACATTCTGCCCAAGCAATGTAACCTCTTTGACTCCCTGCAACGCCAACTCGGCGATCTCAGTCAACACATCTTCAAACGGCCGCGAAACCTCTTCTCCGCGCGTATAAGGCACAACACAGAAACTGCAATATTTACTGCAACCTTCCATGATAGAAACAAAAGCCGTCACACCTTCGGTACGCGCAGGGGGCAAGTGATCAAATTTTTCTATTTCAGGAAACGAAATATCGACCTGAGGATGACCCGTATGTTTGCGGGCATCGATCAAATCAGGCAATCGATGCAGCGTTTGTGGGCCAAATACCAAATCCACAAACGGCGCACGTTTAATGATTTCCGCACCCTCCTGACTGGCTACACAGCCCCCTACCCCAATCAACAGGCCAGGATTAGTGTGTTTAAGATGACGCACGCGGCCAAGATCATGAAAAACCTTTTCTTGCGCTTTCTCCCGGACGGAGCAAGTATTGAACAGAATCAAGTCAGCGTCTTCAGGTGTTTCAGTCAGCTCCATCCCTTTTTCAGAAAGCAATATCGACACCATCTTATCGGAATCATACTCATTCATCTGACAACCAAAAGTCCTGATATAAAGTTTACTGCTCATCATCACTCTCTAAAACGATACACCCAGCATTGAACAACAAAGATCTTTACATTTCAAAACACGGCGAGCTACAAGTCAGTCAAACCGAAGCCGGTCTGCCCTGATCGTGTAGCTCGCCGTTTCCTGCAATCACATTGCAGGCAAAAAGACTCGACTAAGATTTACTCGTCGTCGTCCTCATCATCAGACTCGTCGTCGCTAGCGGACTCGGTTGCGGCGGCATCGCTGTCGCCCTCATCTTCC
>NZ_JBEUDO010000122.1:0-2160 GCF_050584665.1 Nitrosomonas sp. ANs5 | reverse complement strand
TTAGAGAAACTTGCTACTAGTTGTTAATAGTATGATATGGCTTAATATCATAAGGTATAACATGATACAGAGGATCGCAGATGCCTTCTGCTGGCTGCGGATCGTCCTGGCGGTTGACTTGGGGGAAGGAGGCATGTGCTGCTCCAAGTCCCATCAGGATGCACCGTCGCGATCAGCCAAGCACTGCCGCTGCACGTTACAAGGAAACAATAATGGAGCAGCAACAACTATTCTTATCGATCCAACCGGCAGTGTTAATTGCCTCGACGCTATCCATGTGCTTACCCCGTCTCGCTTTTCGACCAAACCTTCGCCTTCGCACGAAAATTCTGCAAGGCTTCATGTCGCTCGGTAGGAAGTAGCGACTCCAGTAGATCGATGGCCCCTAGCAGTTTTTTCACAATCGAGTCGTTGTCCCGCCCATGGCGCAGAATATCGCCGAACGCCAACTCAACGGACGTCTCAAAGGAGTTCGTCTGGGCGATAAAATGGACTTTGCCCTCTTTAGTGCGGAGCGGCGCCGGCGGGCGGCGACTTCCCACGGCCCGTAAGATTTGCGTCAGACGGTCGATGCAATGCTTCGCGGTTGTGGGATCGTTGATGCTAGGCGAAAGGGCCTTGACTGCCATATCGCTTAACTCCAACAAGAAAAACTCCAAGTCCTGCTCCGGTGTGCGCTGCTCGCCGATGACAAACGCGTCGCGAATTTGTTTTTGTGTCTCATCACCCAGCGGCTCATTCGCCCACACTTCTGCTAACGGCTCCCCCTGAATCATGAATGCCCCCACTGGCCGAAGCATCCGAATGAGCAAATGCTGCTCTTCACCCAACCGAAACAACGATGAGTCATCCACCGCCTCAAGGTACCCTTCTTTCTCCACCGTGACAATCCGTGCCGCGTTCGAAGGCAAGTGTTCTTCCTCTGGCAGGGTGCCTTCTGGCTTACCGATCTCTTCGGGGAACAGCCGCTTCACGTGCTCCAATGCTGAAGTCGTCACCTTGACAAGAACCACCGCTGCCTGGATCGACCTGGCCGCATGATGGATAAAATGGATAAGAAATCCAATGCTCACCAGTGAAAAGAGGATCGCAACCGAGACGGCTATTTGCGGCACAAACTCTTCATTTTCTCCAGTCGAACGCACCACCCGCAGCACGAGTAGCGTGTAGGTAAAGGTGGCAATGAACACCCCAAGCACCATTTGGTTAGATTGATCCGCCATAAAATTTCGCAGGACTCTCGGAGTGAACTGGCTGCTGGAAAGCTGGAGCGCCACGATTGTCACCGAAAACACCACCCCCGTTACCGTGATGATACTGCCAGCAATGGTGCTGAGTATCTCGCGTGCGCCATCCAAACTAACGGCGATCAGCCAGTTTTCCTGAAATTTGGTGGTATCCATCGCCTGCTCCAGTTGTACGAGCCAGATGGCCAGTGCCGCTGCCAGCAATGTAAGCACCGTGGGAATAAACCACAGGCTATCGCGAACCCTGACCCACAGCATTCTTAACCGCGAGAACATCCTGTTCAGCTCCTATTTTCCGAGTGGAGGTGAACTGGGCGCACTTCCACGAGAGATGATCGGCCCGATTGTTTGCCACCTGGTATTACGGAGAAGGTACCATCGGTCTCCAGCACAACGCCCTCGACCTCATCTATCGCAAGAATGCCTTGCGAGCGAACCGCTTGGAGTATCTCCGACTGCGTCACCCTTTTCGCCTGCATCTCCTCCGTCAGAAACTTGCCACGGTATAACAACAATCGCGGCTCCGATCGTGCCAGCGCCGTTACTCTTTCCGCGAGTGCCACCTCCTTGGTCAGCAGTACGGTTGCCAGCGTTCGCTTGCCGGAAATGCGCAACATTAGATTAGAATCAGCGCGACGTAGGCAAGCCCGCCAACCAAAATCGTTCGTCCGAGAGTGGCCCAGTTACTGAAGAACATCTCGCTATTGAACATCGGGTTCCTTGCCGTCCGCCGTGGACTTTAGAATGCTAGTCGTCGCATTCTCAATTGCTTATCGGAAAAATAAACGCCCTTCTTCATAAGAATTAAATCTACCGGGAAACGGTTTGGTCGTCAACCTAACACGACAGGGCAATCGCATGAACACTTTACTGCTTTAACCCAAATAGCACTGCCGCTACTTCGATGCCGTTA
>NZ_JBEUDO010000121.1:0-2193 GCF_050584665.1 Nitrosomonas sp. ANs5 | reverse complement strand
TATGCGCGATCTGTGCACTGAATCCATTCCAATCAATCGCGCCAGATGTCAGCATGTGCTGCATAGCCTGGTGATCAACCTCGTTTACTTCGCCCATGCGCAGCATAGTCGCTCGATCAGATTGAAATAGTCCGCGCAGATAACCATAAAACGTCGCTGTTGCATCGCGCGTCGAGGATACGAAAAATGATGAAAATGACGATAAATGCGCGCTAAGCGCTTCTGGGAGGCCCTGTAAGGCAGATTTGAGAGACTGTTTAGTATTTTCACGACATAATCGTGATTAACTTATATAAAACAATAGCTTATTATATATAAACTTGATGCCCTATTGGAATTATTTGAATCTGACAAAGTAGAACTAGGTTACGAAACAATTAACCCGCTGACAAGGCGGGTTAATTGAATTGCACTCGAAATGATGTAGTTAAACCCGGCGTCTGCGTGACAAGCTTAATCCTATCAGTCCTGTACCCAGCAGCAGAAGAATACCCGGTTCTGGAACATCACCATTTCCAGGGCCAGGCCCACCATTCGATCGGTAGTAGACAGAAATATGGGAGATATCTCTTGGTCCTTCGCCAGGGAAGGCAAATGGTGGCTCTTCAAATGGTGATGTATAGGTGCCTGTTCCACCAAAACCACCATCGCCCACGGAAGTGAGCAGAAGTGGCATATCGATTAAGTAGCCAACTAGATTTGTATTTCCGCCATCTTTAAAAACGAGCATGATATCGCTGAAGTCGGCGATGACTCCACCTGTCCAGGCAAAGGTTCCTGATTGATTATTGCCAGAGAAATCAAACAAGCTGGAACCATCAGTCCCACTCACATTACCGATATTGTCATACTTGCCATCAAACGACCAGTCGGTGAATCCAAAAAAAACTTCCTCGTTGACAGTAAAGCTGCTTTGGGGGGGGCTGACGCTGTCGTTTTGATTTGCATTTAGCGGTTCCAATATCGTGCAGCCAATATTCGGCGCGACATTATCAGAGATATCGTAGCCTTCACCAGTGCATGACGCAAAACTTGCGTTTGCATTGACTGTGAACATTGCTCCCGCGATAAGAGTCGAGCTCATCAGTGTAGATATAATTGTTTTCTTTAACATGTTGCGTCTCCTTTAATTTTTAGCCTAATTATAATCTTTCCATTCGCTTTTTGACTTGTGGTAACTAATAACAAGCAATTTATGTGCCATATTTTTATCTATTTGTTTCTTAAGGAATATTATATTATGTGGGATTTTTCTCAGGAGATTCTGTAAAAAAAATCGACAATCATGCGATGCGGAAGGCGTAACGCGCCGGGGGGGGCGCCAGCAATTCCCATTTTGAGCAGTAATGCCTATCATTTCCCTGCGCATGCAAGTAAATATCGCTTCTGTCATGTGTTGTTTGGCATTAGAGATTGTAGATTATTGATTCAGAGCCTGAATCAATTCATTTCCTCTCATTTTTCAAGATGAGAATTGCTGGGCACCTTGGCCGCTACTTGACGACATTTACATTTACAGAAGTAGTGGCTGTATTGCCGGCAGCATCTTTCGCCGTGGCCTGGATTGTATGTGCGCCAGCCGAGACGCGTTTTGGACGAGTGTTCCAGTTGGCGCTGAGCGTGCTACCTGTGCCTGTCGCGAAGCGTTGTCCATCGATGTAAATAGCCAGCGCAATGTCTGCGTCACCGTTGTCATCGGAAGCATTGACCGTGATCGTCACATTGTGGGAGACGTTTCCTCCAACCGGGTTGATAATTTGTACAACAGGCGGGGTGGTGTCAATAAGGGAGGAAGAGGTGTCTTTATCATCGGTGACCGAGCTAATGGGATTTTCCACGTTGACTTCCGCTATGTTGGAGGCGGCGCTGTTGCCGGCTGCATCGAATGCGCGCACCACGAGATTTGCCTTGCCATTGGGTGTGCCATTGGAGTCCCAGCTGAAAGCAAACGGTTCGGAGGTGTCGACCGCAACGCTGGTATGGTTGACCCACAGCTCGGTGCGCACCACGCCGACATTGTCGGTTGCTTCGATATCCACTGGCACTAGCCCGGACACGGTTGCGCCGGATAGGGGCTCGAGAATAGATACGCGTGGCGGTTCGGTGTCTTTGGACGGGGTGATTGTAGTTTCGGTTGTGACCACAGCCTGCACCGCGGCGCCGGCATCGACCCGGCCATGTCCGAAGTAGGGG
>NZ_JBEUDO010000120.1:0-2360 GCF_050584665.1 Nitrosomonas sp. ANs5 | reverse complement strand
GGGTTGAACGAACCGCTACCGCGGAGAAATTTCCCCCAATTTTTCGACTCATTCTTCATAATCTCCTCATCCCTACAGGGATTTATTTGTGACTTTACCATGAGGAGAATGAGATGGAATATGAATTTCCCCAACCTTTTGCTCAGCAGTATGACACGCTGCTAAAGCGCATGGCTTTGCGCGGATTGAGTCCTAAAACCGTGGCGCTTTATAGTCACGGGGTGCGGCGGGCGGCGGGGTATTTTGGGTTTGAGATGGATAATCTTAGCCGGGAGCAGCTGACGGAGTATTTATCCTGGCTGTTGGCTAAGTGGTCGTGGAGCACGCTCAAGCATGATTTGTACGGTTTGCAGTTTTATTACCAGCATGTATTGGGCAAACCTTGGCCGGGGACGGGTTTGGTGAAGCCGCCCAAGACTTCACGTTTGCCGAATATCGTGACGGTGGCGCAGATGCGGCGGATTGTGGCATCGACGCGGGTATTGAGTTACAGAATGTTTTTCTTCACCTTGTACAGTATGGGGCTGCGACTGGGCGAAGGGCTGCGACTACGGGTGGAGGATATTGATGCGGATCGGATGCAGGTGCATATTCGTAATGCCAAGGGAAATCGTGATCGACTGGTGCCGTTGCCGGTAAATACGTTGAATGGTTTGCGTCGTTTTTGGGCGGTGCATCGCCATCCTGATTTGCTGTTTCCCAGTCGGCGCAATGGTCTTAAGTGTGTGCACAAGGCAACGAGTCATATGGATGAAGGCGGCGTGCAACTGGCCTTGCGCCGGGTGGTGGCGGATATTGGTTTAAAAAAAGTATTAGCCCACACAGCCTACGCCACAGCTATGCCACGCATCTAATTGAAGCAGGTGTCGACCTGCTGGAAGTACAGAAGATTCTGGGACATGCCTCGATTCTGTCCACCATCCGTTATACCCATCTCACTCAAAAAACCGAATTCAACCGCGCTTTGCAAATTAATGCGTTGATGGATACCTTCCATGTCAGCTGGGGTAAGGTTTTATGATTCGCCTAGCCGACATCGTTGAACAATATGGCCCTGCTTTGCGCCAGCAAGGCGGCTTGTTGCCCAGTCAGTCAGCGGCTTTGAGTGCGTTTGTGCGTTGCCGAAATGAGGTCGCGCCCAAGATGTTGATTGGTTGTGATGTGTGTGAACACAAAATTTGGCTACCACACTCTTGCGGTAATCGCCATTGCCCGCATTGTCAGGCGTTTGAATCGCAACGCTGGATAGATCAGCAGCTGCAGAAATTAGTCGCTGGCAAATACTTCATGATCACTTTTACGCTACCCGAACAGTTTCGTTCGCTGGCCTGGCAACATCAACGGGAGGTATATGAGTTGATCTGTAATTTGGCATGGCAAACGGTCAGTACGTTTGCGCAAAACGATAAAGTGTTGCGTGGACGAGCCGGTGCGGTGACTGTATTGCATACCCATAACCGCCGACTCGATTACCACCCGCATGTGCATTTGGTGATGCCTGCGGCGGCATTTGATAACAAACAGCGTCTGTGGCGACAAAAGGAAGCAAAGTATTTGTTCTGCCACAAGGCTTTGGCCAAAGTGTTTCGCGCCAAGATACTGGATGGCTTGCGCCAAGCGGGGATTGCCTTGCCTGCCAGTTATCCGGCCGATTGGGTAGTCGATTGTCAGGCAGTGGGCGCGGGTGATAAGGCCTTGGTGTATCTGGGACGTTATTTATACCGTGGCGTGCTGCCGGAGAAGCACATCTTGTCCAATGAAAACGGCCAAGTGACTTTCCGCTATCAAAACGGGCAAACCAAACAATGGCAAACCCGCATGCTGGACGGCGTGTCGTTTCTGAAACTTATCTTGAAACACATCCTACCCAAAGGCTTCCGCCGCGCCCGCAACTACGGCTTTTTGCATCCCAACTGCAAGCTGGTCAAATTGGTACAGTTAATCAAACGCATCGCTACACCGCCACCTGCACCGCGCCCGACGGTAAAGTGCCCGTGCTGCCAACAGCCCATGCGTATCTTGCGTACTCGGATTAACGCCGTATGGGCTCACATCATGCAACAAGATAAAGCCCGGGAGACAGCCATGTAACCCTTCACACTCAACCAACCTGCCCAAACCGGCAGGTATGGTTAAACTCATCCTGAAAATGGCCAAAACCCCAGCAAAATTACCACATTTACGTTGAAAAATGGTTTGAAGCTCAGCTTAAACGTGGTGGTTTTGGGTAGTTGAGGGGAAAATGGCTAGATTTACAGGAGGAGGATGAAGATATATTTGCATCGTGTTGTCGGCAGCCCTGCCGGGTTCGTCCAACAAACGGTTCAGGTCGTGGCTAGCACGACCTAACCTTACTCGTT
>NZ_JBEUDO010000012.1:0-61384 GCF_050584665.1 Nitrosomonas sp. ANs5 | reverse complement strand
TAGTTAAGCGCGGGTGAGACCCAATACCCTGACCGGGAATTTCCGACATGAGCGCTATAGATTTGATCCCGGTCTGATGGCGGTGGTCAGTGCCCCGCCCCTCAGGTGTCAGTACAGGATCTTTATGGACACTCAGAACAGCTGGTTTTCGAGCTGATCAGTGATGCCGAAATCCCGGTACAGATAATCCGTTTCGGGAGGCAGCTGTTCTTGGAAAAAATATTCATTGATCGTTCCATATTCATCCCTCAAGCCCGTTTCTGGATTGATTTTTGCAACCACGACCCCCCTGGGTGGAGAAGGATTGGCAACGGGTGTGGATTTAAGTGCGCTGGCCATGTAGTCGATCCAGATGGGCAATGCTGTCCGCCCCCCGGTTTCGTTGCGCCCCATTGATCGGGGATTGTCAAAGCCCATCCAAGCCACTGCCACCAGACTTTTCTGATACCCGCAGAACCAGGCGTCGATATAGTTGCTGGTTGTGCCGGTTTTGCCTGCGATATCGTTGCGGCCCAGCGCTTTTGCCCGGGTGGCGGTGCCTCTTTGGATGACATCTTGCATCATGCTGGACATGAGAAAGGCATTGCGCGGATCAATGACTTGCTTGGCATTTTTGGCCGCAGTGGCAAATCGGGCCCGTTCGAGTACCTTGCCGGTATCGTCCTCGACTCTTTCAATGAAATAGGGATGGATGCGGTAGCCGCCATTGGCAAAGACAGCATAACCAGCAGCCATTTGCATCGGTGTCACCGAGCCGGCGCCAAGCGCCATGGGGAGAACCGGGGCATGCTGTTTGCCATCAAAACCAAAGCGCTGAATGTAGTCCTGAGCGTAAACAGGGCCAATGGCCTGGAGAATGCGGATGGAGGCCAGGTTTTTAGAATGGGTCAGTGCCGTGCGCATCCTGATCGGACCGCTGAATTTGCCGTCAAAATTTTTCGGTTCCCAGGGTTTGCTTCCGGTCTGTTCGGGCCCTAGAAATAGTGGTGCATCATTGATGATGGTGGCTGGTGTGAAGCCCTTTTCAAGCGAGGCGGAGTAAATGAATGGCTTGAAGCTCGATCCCGGCTGGCGCCAGGCCTGCGTGACGTGATTGAATTTATTAAGATTGAAATCAAAGCCGCCGACCAATGCGCGGATGGCGCCATCGGCTGGATCGATTGCAACCAGTGCAGCTTCGATCTGTGGCAGTTGTGCAATTTGCCAGCCATTTTTCCCTGCTTGGGTTATGCGGATCAACGCACCCGGCCGGATCCGCTTATCGCCTAGTTTGGCATCATTGGTCATGAATTTCCGGCCCGGTTTCAGTCCGTTGCCAGAGATTCGAATCGTTTCGCCACTTTTGAGATAGACTTCAATCGAGTCCGTGCTGACGGATAACACCAATGCAGCCAGAATATCGTCACTGTCGCGGATGCCTTGCAGGGTGTTTTTCAGATCTGCGCGTTGCTTGGGCAGCCCGAGAAATGCTTCGGCTCCCCGGTAGCCGTAGCGTTCGTCATAGGTCATCACCCCCTTGCGCAGTGCCTGGTAGGCCGCGTCCTGGTCGGTTTTTCTCAAGGTTGTGTAAACCTTGAAGCCACGCGTGTACGCTTCTTCGCGATAACGCTGGTAGACGACTTGGCGCGCCATTTCAGCCACGTAGCCAGCCGGCATCGCAAATACCCGGACCGGCCGATGGATGGTGATGGGTTGTTTCCTGGCGCGTGCCAGTTCATTTTCTGAAATGTATTCGAGTTCGTGCATTCTTCGCAAAACATACTGCTGTCGTGTTTTTGCGCGTTCCAGATTGACAACGGGGTTGAAACGGGAGGGCGCCTTGGGAAGCCCGGCCAGCATGGCGGCTTCGGCTAGCGTGATGTCACCCAGCGGCTTGTTGAAATAGGTCCGGGCCGCTGCCGCGAATCCGTAGCTCCGCTGTCCGAGGTAGATCTGATTGATGTAGAGCTCGAGGATACGATCTTTGCCCAGGCTGTGTTCAATTTTAAAAGCCAATAAAGCCTCACTGAATTTCCGGGTCAGTGTTTTTTCCTTGGTCAGAAAAAAGTTACGCGCGACTTGCATGGTAATGGTGCTGGCACCCTGGAGCGCGCCGCCAGCTGTGAAGTTGGAATAGATCGCGCGTAAGACACCAATGTAATCCACGCCATGATGCTGGTAGAAACGATCATCCTCGGCTGCCAGAATAGCCTGTCTGAGAGAAACAGGCACTTCAGCAAACTTAACAAAATCGCGCCGTTCTTCACCGAATTCACCAATTAGTAAACCTTCGGCGCTATATATCCGTAAAGGTATTTTGGGGCGGTAATCAGTGAGCGTGTCAAGAGAAGGCAGGGTCGGCAGTATGACCAGTGCGGCAAAGACCAGCAGTAGGGCACTGACCATGCCCACGGCGAACATGGCCAGGAAGATACGGAAAAACCAGCGGAATAGCATTGGAAGTTAGTTTCGGGTCGGTAAAAAATAATTCAACACGGAATTATAAAGGGTCTATCGGTTGTTAAGGCATGCATCAACCCATTACGAAATTTGCCAGGAATCGGCGTCGACTGCGGGTATGTACGTCATTGGGCAAATAAACAGGAGCAGAGCATTGTCGAACGGGCGGTAGCGCCGCGCATTTTTTGAGCAATCCATTCCACATATAACAATAAGTATGGCGTTGAATAAATCAATATTCAAGAAAAATATCAATTTCAGTATTGGTTTGCTGGGGAACGCATCCAGGTTGATAGGTGTGGACGTGGGTGCTGCCTCGGTCAAAATGGTCGAGTTTTCCCGAATGGACAAGCGTGTTCAGGGGATCCGGCTGGAGCGCTACGTGATTGAGCCGATACCGGCGGCAGCCATCCAGGATGGCAACATCAACCAGCTTGACCCAGTGGGAGAGAGCATCCGGCGTGCTTGGCAGCGGATGGACACGCGTCAGAAAAAAATTGCGATGGCGCTGCCGGCAGCGCTTGTGATTACCAGGAAGATCTGTTTGCCAGCAGATTTGCAGGAAGATGATTTGATCTTCCAGGTCGAAACCGAGGCCAGCCAATACATACCGTTTGCGCTGGATGAGGTCAATCTCGATTTTCAGGTCATGGGATCTGTGCCCCATCATCCGGAAAACTTGGAAGTGTTGCTGGTGGCTTCGCGCCGGGACAAAGTCGAAGATCGCGTGGCGGCTGCAATGATTGCAGGTTTGAAAGTGATCGTGATGGATGTCGAGCAGTTTGCGGCCCAAACCATTTTTTCGGAAGTGATCATGCCGCAATTGCCGGGCGGGGGTAGAGATAAAGTGATTGTTTTGGTTGATATTGGTGCCCGCAATACGCGGATCAATGTGCTTGTCAATCATGCGTCGGTGTATATGCGCGATCAGTTTTTTGGAGGTGACCAGCTAACCCAGGCCATCCAAGACCGCTATGGGCTCTCGCTGGCGGAAGCCGAGATGGCCAAGCGCAGCGGAACATTGCCAGAGAGTTACCCGCACGAGGTTTTAACGCCTTTTCGCAGGCAATTGCTGCAGGAAATCACCCGCGCGCTACAGTTCTTTTTTACATCCACCTCATTTGCCCGCGTGGATTATATTTTTCTTTCCGGTGGCTGCGCATGCCTCCCTGGCCTGACGGAGACTATATTCGAACATACGCAAATCACGACGCAACGGGTCAATCCATTCGCAGGTATCGGGTTGTCAAGCCGCATTGTGTCTAGGCAACTCAAGGTGGACGCCCCTGCACTCCTGATTGCCAGCGGGTTGGCCAGGCGTGGTTCTGTGATGCACTGATGCAGAAATGCCTGGCAGGTGGAGGCGGCCGATGATGTATGGCATAACCATGGCAAGAATAAACAACGTGTGATCGATTGAGGCGACCGGCATGATCCGTATCAATTTGCTTCCCTATCGTGAAACTGAACGCCAAGTACGCCGGCGGCAATTTGCCTGGATGGCCGGATTGCTATCGTTGCTGGGTGTACTGGTGGTGTGGGGTGTACATGCCATCCTGGCGACTGGCATCGCGCATCAGGACAAGCGCAATCGGTTTCTGCAGGCTGAGCTGATCAAGCTTGAACGGCAGCTGACTGAAATCCAGGCGATCAGGGAAAAAAACCAGGTGCTGCTGGCGCGCAGGAATGTGGTCGAGAGCCTGCAGGCGAATCGCGTTCAAGTAGTGCAGGTACTGGATCAAATTGCGCGGCGAGTGCCGGAAGGCGTCTATTTGAAAAGTTTCAGGCAGAGCAAGCAGCAGCTTTATCTTGGCGGCTATGCCCAATCACATGTTTGGGTGTCACGCTTGATGCGCAGTCTGGAGGCTTCTCCCTGGTTTGAGTCGCCGTTGCTGATTGAGATCAGGGCGGTTACCGTGAATGGCGCGCGACTCAATGAATTTGATTTGAGTGTCAGGCTTGTCGAGCGACCGGACAGCAGTGCTCAACAAGAAGTGATCGATAGGCATGCTGAACGGGGGAGGAATCAGTCATGAGCCTGCTGGATGAGATTGTCCATATTCGTTTCAGTGAGCCGGGTAATTGGCCGGGAGCGGCCAAGATCTGCGCGCTGGCAGGGTTGTTGGGGAGCATTATCCTGGCGGGGTATTTTCTGGACTGGACAGCGCAGTGGGCAACCTTGGATCAGGCGCGGACGCGAGAGGCCGAACTCAAGAACACTTATTTGCTCAGGAAGCGCAGTGCGATGAATCTCGATATTTTGCGTTTGCAATTGGCAGATGTAGAGCAAACGTTGAGCACCCTGTTAACACAATTGCCCGATAAATCCGAACTGGATGCCTTGTTGGTGGAGATCAATCGTGCTGGACTGGGACGTGGGCTGCAGTTCGAGTTATTCAAACCAGCTGCCCGTGAAATCATCCAGGACTTCTATGCCGAGTTGCCGGTTACATTCAGGGTAACCGGTGGTTATCACGATATTGGCGCCTTTGCCAGCGATCTGGCCTTGTTGCCGCGTATCGTGACGCTGCATGATATAGAAATTATTCCGGGCCAGAACCATCAACTGGTGCTGCATGCGGTTGCGAAAACCTATCGCTATCTCGGTGATGCAAGCGCTGAACGCAATGGAGCACATCCTTGATCGGGCGGCTGAATTTAGGCGTGTCTCTATTGATAATCCTGCTGAGCAGTGGCTGTGGCGAGCAAGGTTATGATGACTTGGAAGCTTTTATCGAAAACCCGGGGGAGGGTTTGCAGGAGGAAATAGAGGCCTTGCCGGCAATGCGGCCGCTCAATGGGTTTGTTTATCAGGCATTTGACCTGCAGGATCCTTTCAGTAATCGTGCAGGCCGGCAGGACAAAACTGTCCGGAATGAACGTCGACCTGATCTGGCGCGCCCCAAGGAGGTACTGGAAAGTTATCCGCTGGAGAATTTGACCATGGTCGGCTCGCTGCAGCGCGGCAGGCATGTCTTTGGCTTGATCAAGACGCCGGATAACAGTATTTATCGAGTCAAAAGGGGGAATTATGTGGGAGAAAATTTCGGCCTGATTGCGGAAATCACCGAAGCGGAGATTACTTTGAGGGAAATCGTGCGCAACGGCGACCATGACTGGACTGAGCGTATGAGCGTACTCATGCTGCAAACGCGGGAGCGGGAATAATGAACTGGATGAAGCTTGAGGCATGGTGCAGCAAAAGGCAGCTGTGGTTCGCCCGAATGATTTTGTGCGCATTAGGGGTTTGTTTGCTGGCGGCGGTCTGGGTGGCGCGCGCAGCGGATGCGTCCATGGTCAAAAACAGTATTCGTGCGCTGGATATATCGGTTCATGAGAATGGCTGGTTGATTGTCAGAATAACACTTGATCAACCGCTCGCGGTGCCTCCTGCCGGCGTATTGTTGAATAATCCTGCGCGTCTCTACTTCGATTTTGATCGGGCTGCCAGTGCGCTTGGAAAATCTGGGGTTGAAGTCAGGCAGGGCGTGCTGCATGGAATCGATGTTGTCCAGACCGAGGACCGAACCCGTTTGATCATGAATTTGTCGAAAGCAGTGGGTTTTGAAAGCACTCTTGACAATCACCACCTGCTGATTGTCCTCAAGGAAGCCGGGCTGGCCTACACACCCTCTGATCCAGCAATGTTTGCCAGTGCTGACGTGCAGCAGGGCCGGACACGGTTGAGCTTGTTGGATGTCGACTTCCTGCGCGGGGCGCATGGCGAAGGGAGGGTCGTGGTGGAGCTGTCCCAGCCTGGAGCGGTTATCGATGTGCATCGTCAGGGTGGCAGGCTGCTGGTGGTGTTTGCAAAAGCTTACTTGCCGCCGAATCTCGAACGGCGCCTGAATGTCATGGATTTTGCCACACCGGTGCAATTTATCGAGGCCATGACAAAGGATGACAGTGTATGGTTGACAATTGAACCCTATGGTCATTGGGCGCATGCAGCTTATCAGACAGGGAGACAGCTGATACTCGAGGTGAGGCCAGTCAATGAGGACGAGCAGATTCCTATCCATAAAAAGCTGGCCAGCGGGGGTTATACCGGAGAGAAGCTGTCGCTCAATTTCCAGGATGTGGAAGTCCGCGCGGTCTTACAAGTGATTGCCGATTTTACCGACCTGAATATCATCGCCAGCGATTCCGTCAAGGGCAGCTTGACCCTGAGGTTGAAGGATGTGCCCTGGGACCAGGCACTGGATATCGTGCTGCAGACAAATGATCTCGATAAGCGCAGAGTGGGCAATGTCATTTTTGTAGCACCAAGAGAAGAAATCGCTGCCCGAGAAAAACTGCAGTTGGAACAACGCCAGCAAATTTCAGAGCTGGAGACATTGCATACAGAAACTTTCAAATTGAATTACAGGACGGCAAGTTCAATTCCGCTCAAAGGCATCCTGAGTCAGCGGGGTGCGGTCGAAATCGATGATATCAGCAATACGCTGACCGTTACCGATATCCCAGCCAGGCTGGCTGAAGTGGCCAAGCATATTGGTCACCTTGATACCCAGGTGCGGCAGGTCATGATCGAAACCCGGATTGTCGAAGCGACCGACACCTTCAGCCGCAATCTAGGCGCCCGTTTCGGCGTGCAGAACGCGACCCGGATCGGGCGACGCAACCTGGGCATTTCGGGGAATCTGGATCATTCCAGTGATCTGGCCGCCGGGATATCGCCCGCGGGCGGGCAAAACCTGAATGTCAACTTGCCGGCCGCGGCGCTGGCCGGGGTTGCCGGCGGTCCGGCCGCGCTGGGTCTGAGTTTGATCAAGATTAATAATGGCACGTTGATCAATCTGGAACTGTCCGCGCTGGAATCGGACAGCAAGGGGCGCATTATCGCCAGCCCACGCTTGGTTACGGCCAACCGGGTGGAGGCGAGTATCGAGCAAGGGACTGAAATACCCTTTCAGATCGTCAGTGCGACCCGGCCGCAGATTCAGTTCAAAAAAGCCGTGCTTGGTCTTAAAGTCACGCCGCAAATCACACCAGATGACAATATCATCATGAAGTTGCAGGTCAATCAGGATACCCGTGGCGAGAATACGCCCGCCGGACCTGCCATCGATACCAAGCAGATCATTACTGAAGTATTGGTGGAGAATGGTGGGACGGTGGTCATTGGCGGTATTTTTGAGCAGATAGAAAAAGAAGATCGCAACCGGGTGCCCTTCCTGGGGAACATACCCATTCTGGGCAATTTATTCAGGAATACAGCAAAACGCGATGACAAGCGGGAATTGTTGATATTTGTGACACCTCGTATCTTGCATGAGAACCTGGGTGGCCGTATACGTTCTGCCTTGAATGACTGAAGGCCTGCCAGGGAAGTGTCAATGATTGGTGGTCGGTGGCACCGCTGGCTGGTTAATCATGACTGATCTTTGTTTATAAATAATATATTGTTATGGAAATACGTATTTTATCTGCAGCTGACATCAGGCAAGTCTTGCCGATGACGGAGGCCATTGCCGGCATGAAGCAGGCTTTTCTTCAGTTGGCAGCGGGGCAAGCGGCAATGCCGCTGCGCAGCCGGTTGGAAGTGACTGCCGTCTCGGGAGAGACGATCGGGACGGTGCTGGTCATGCCGGCACATCTGCAGCAAAGCCGGGGCCTGGCGGTGAAAGTGGTTTCCGTTTTTCCTGACAATCCATCAACGGGCTTGCCATTGATTCATGGGGTTGTCATGGTGCTGGAAGCAGATACAGGCCGGCCGTTGGCGCTGATGGAGGCAGCCTCGCTCACGGCTATTCGTACCGGTGCCGTCTCGGGTGCGGCGACAGATCTGTTGGCCTGCGCTGATGCGAGCATCGTCGCAATCATTGGCAGTGGCGTTCAGGCGCGTACGCAGCTGGAGGCCGTCTGCTGCGTGCGTGATATTCAGGAAGTGCGTATCTATAGTCCAACCACTGCCCACGCTGAGAAGATGGCAGCCGAAATGGCAGGTGCCGGGCCCGTGCCGCAACGCATCGCGGTGGCGGCCAGTGCCGATAGGGCTGTTTCCGGAGCCGATATCATCTGTACGGCCACCACTTCATCCACGCCCGTTTTCAGCGGCAAACAGCTCAAACCGGGTGCCCATGTCAATGGTGTCGGTTCTTATACCGCAGCGATGCAGGAAGTGGATAGCGAGACGGTGCGTCGTGCGCTGGTCGTTGTCGATTCAAGAGTATCAGCGCTCAATGAGGCGGGTGATTTGATCGTGCCCTTGCAGCAGGGGCTGATCACCCAAGCGCATATCCATGCCGAACTGGGTGAGATCCTGTCGGGATCGAAGGCGGGTCGTAGTCGCCCCGATCAGATTACTTATTTCAAATCAGTGGGAGTGGCTGTGCAGGATGTCAGCGCAGCCCATATCGCCTACCAGAATGCCTTGAGTAGGCATTTGGGCGCGGTGGTTGCGCTATAATGCTATGTGCCCCTTGTTGGCATCCATTTGGCCGTTACATTCCGCCCTCGAAACCATTCTGTCGCCAGGCCTCATAAACGATAATCGCAGCAGAATTGGCCAGATTCAGGCTGCGGCGGGCGGGCAGCATCGGGATGCGAATGCGGCGATGATGCGGAAAAGTCTCCAGCAGATCTTTGGGCAAACCACGGCTTTCCGAGCCGAATAAGAAAACATCCTGAGCGCTGTAGCTGATTTGATCGTGATGCTGTGTCGCCTTGGTGGTGACTGCGAAAATGCGCCTGCCTGGCAAATTTGCCAGGCAGGCATTCCAATTGTCGTGGATGATCAGGCAAGCCGATTCATGGTAATCCAGTCCCGCACGCCGTAGCTGTTTGTCGTTCAGTTGGAATCCCAGAGGTTTGATCAGGTGCAAGCGTGTGCCTGTGTTGGCGCATAGGCGGATGATATTGCCGGTGTTGGGCGGGATTTCGGGCTGGTAGAGAATGATTTCGAGCATGCCGGGTTCAACTTCTTTGAATAATGGGTAAGGCTATTGTTGTGTGCGTCATGTGATCAAGCCGGGCGTTGATGGTCGGTCATGCATGGTTCATTGTCCTGCGTTGGTAAGGGAGCGGGGCAGCACGCGTGCCACGACCCAGATGCTGATGCGGGCTGCGCCTTGGCGCTGAATCACGCTGGCCATTTCAGCCAGCGTTGCACCGCTTGTCATGACGTCATCCAGAATCGCAACATGTTGTCCAGAGAAGTCGAGCGCACAGGCAAAGGTGTGCCGGACATTCTTGCGCCGTTTTTTCCAAGAGAGTGCCGTCTGGGAGGGCGTTTCGCGGGTGCGTGTGCATGCATCCGGCAGCAACTTGTTGCCTGTTTTCCGGCATAAATGGCGGCCAATTTCGAGTGCCTGATTAAATCCTCTTTGCCGCAATCTAGCTGGATGAATGGGCACTGGAACGACGCAATCAGGCCGGGTCGTGGATGCAATTTCGGCAGACAGCAAATCGGCCAGGACGGGCGCAAGCGTTAGATCAGCCTGGTATTTCAAGGCCTGGATCATGGCGTCAACCGGGAAGGCATATTGTAAAGCAGCTTTGGCATCTGTCCAGACTGACGGTTTGGACAGGCAGGTGCCGCAGAGGCGCGCAGGGGTCATAGGCAGCAGACAGGCCGGGCAATGCTCGCGAGGCAGCCAGGGCAGGCTGCGAATACAGGCGTCGCATAGAGTCTGATCACAGGCCGCAAGGCATAACAGACATTGCCCGTGCTGAAAGCACTGCCCAAGATTTAATCGTTTGTTCAGAATTTGAGAAAGAAAATTTGACAACTTTGGCGCTATCCCTGATGATTCGGCGGAACTTATTATAACTTGGAGCAAGGCTTTCGCCGTCAACGGACATGGAATCTGGAACTGGTTTAATTTCTGACAAGCAATCAGCGCCGCAATCAGCACATTCGGGTCAATCGGATCGGTCGTTTCGTTGGCCTATTTCGCGCATCCAGGCATTATTGGATCTGCCCTTCGCAGACCTGCTCTATCAGGCGCAAACAATCCATCGCCAGCATCATGAGGCCAATGCCGTGCAATTGTCCACTTTGCTGTCCGTCAAGACCGGCGGCTGTTCCGAGGACTGTGCCTATTGTCCGCAGGCAGCGCGCTATCATACCGGGGTGCAGAATCAGGCGATGCTGTCTCGGGAAGAAGTCGTGGCGGCGGCCAGTCGAGCGAAACAAAGCGGGGCGACTCGCTTTTGTATGGGCGCCGCCTGGCGGGGGCCCAAGCAGCGCGACATCGAGTGCATGGCTGAGATGATCGCTGCGGTCAAGGCATTGGGAATGGAAACCTGCGCCACCCTGGGGATATTGAAACCCGGCCAGGCTGCTCAGCTCAAACAGGCTGGACTGGATTACTATAACCACAATCTTGATACGGCGCCCGAGTTTTATGACGAAATCATCACGACGCGCCATTATCAGGATCGCCTTGAGACGCTGCAGGAAGTGCGTAACGCTGATATCAATGTCTGTTGTGGCGGTATCGTTGGCATGGGAGAGTCGCGTGCAGCCCGGGCGGGCCTGATCGCGCAGCTGGCCAATCTCGATCCCTATCCGGAATCGGTGCCGATCAACTACCTAGTCCAGGTCGAGGGGACGCCGTTGTATGGCACGCCCAAGCTCGATCCTTTTGAATTCATCAGGACCATCGCGGCCGCGCGGATCACCATGCCGAAAGCGATGGTCAGGCTTTCCGCCGGCCGGCAGGAGATGCCGGAGGCGGTGCAGGCATTATGCTTCCTGGCTGGAGCCAATTCCATATTCTACGGTGAGAAATTGCTGACTACGGGCAATCCCGAAGCGGACGACGACATGGCCTTGTTCGAGAAACTGGGTTTGCATGCCTTGTAGGCACTATGCTGACAGATTTGTGTGCGGCGCTGCACACGCGGCAACAGGATGGGCTCTACCGTTCTCGTCCAGTGCTGGAAGGGCCGCAGTCACCACATGTGACGATTGACGGTAAAAATTATCTCGCATTTTGTAGTAACGATTATCTGGGGCTGGCAAATCATCCAGCGCTGATTGATGCCGTTGTGGAAGGCGCGCGGCGTTATGGCGTGGGCGCGGGCGCATCGCATCTGATCAGTGGCCATTCCCGCGCGCATCACGAGCTGGAAACGGCGTTGGCGCAATTTAGCGGATTTCCACGCGCACTGTTGTTTTCAACTGGCTACATGGCCAATCTGGCAGCGGTTACCGCACTGATCGGGCGCGGCGATGCGGTCTTTGCTGACCGGCTTAACCACGCGTCACTCAATGACGCAGCCTTGCTTTCCCGCGCGCAATTCGTTCGTTATCCGCATCTTGATCTGGACGTGCTCGCGCGCCAGTTAGAGAAATTCCCGGCACGCCGGCGTTTGGTCATGACTGACGCGATATTCAGCATGGATGGTGATAGGGCACCGATCGCGGATTTGCTGGCATTGTGTCAGCGTTTCGATGCCTGGTTGCTGCTGGATGACGCGCATGGATTCGGTGTGTTGGGCGAACAGGGCAAAGGTAGCCTGTTTTTTTCCAACGCGCATGGCCAGCAGTATCCCCAGCTCATTTATATGGCGACGCTCGGGAAGGCTGCCGGTGTATCAGGGGCATTCGTGGCTGGGCAATTAGCGGTCATCGAAACGCTCGTACAGCATGGGCGTAGTTATGGCTATACCACGGCAACCCCACCATTGCTGGCACATACGCTGTTGACGAGCTTGCAGTTGATCGAACAGCAGGCCTGGAGGCGAGTGCGGTTACAGTGCCTGATCGAACGGTTGCAGCGAGGATTGCAAGCCCTGCCCTGGGCACTGATGGCCTCGGAGACCCCGATTCAGCCGTTACTGGTAGGGGAAAGTCAGGAAGCCGTGCGACTGAGTATGGCTTTGCGCGAACAGGGCATCTGGGTGCCGGCGATTCGCCCGCCGACCGTGCCACAGGGTCAGGCGCGGTTACGGATAACATTGTCTGCCGCCCATTCGGAAACCGATATCGATCAGCTGGTTAGAGTCTTGCATGAGTTGGCGGATATTTCATGAATGCGATGCATATTGAAACGGCAGGTGATGGTCCCGATCTGGTCATGCTGCATGGCTGGGCCATGCACAGTGGTATCTGGGATAGTGTCGCGGCAAAGCTGCAATCACGCTTTCGTTTGCATCGGATCGATTTGCCAGGCCATGGATTAAGCCGCGCTTGCCAGCTTGACACGCTCGAGGGCGTGGTGTCACGGATTGCTACCCAGCTGCCCGAACGCTGTATCGTGTGTGGCTGGTCGCTTGGCGGGCAGATTGCGATCAAGTTGGCGTTGCGGGTGCCCGAACGCGTGCGTCAGCTTGTGCTGGTTGCCACCACCCCCTGTTTCGTGAAACGGGTTGACTGGCCATGGGGAATGGAGCCACTGACATTGCAGTTCTTCATGGAAAATCTCGCGCGCGACTATCAACAAACCCTGAGCCGTTTTCTGACGCTGCAGGTGAGAGGGGGTGTCGATCAGAGCAAGGTCCTGGCGCAATTGCGCAGTAGCCTCTTGCAACGCGCCCAACCCGAACCAAATGCCCTCCGGGCAGGTCTGCAGATTTTGTTGACGAATGATTTGAGAGCCGAATTGAAGGAGATTATGCAGCCGGTCTTGTTGATACATGGAGAGAATGATGTGATTACACCGATTGATGCCGCCAACTGGATGCAGCAGCAATTCCGCCAGGCGCAGTTAAAGGCTATTCCGCACTGCGGACATGCCCCATTTCTTTCTTTCCCCAGATTGTTCACGGATTGTTTCGATGCTTTACGATCATACCCTTGATAAGCGCCTGCTGCGGCGGGCATTTGAGCAGGCGGCTGCCAGCTATGAGCAGTCGGCCGTACTGCAGCGTGAGATCTGCGATCGCATGCTGTCGCGTTTGGAATATATAAAATATATGCCCGATACGATACTCGATGCCGGCAGCGGACCGGGTTATGGCACACGTCTATTGGCTGCGCGCTATCCCGCAGCCGCGATGATGGCGATTGATATCGCGCAATCGATGCATCTGCAGGCGCGCGCATCTGGGACTGACATGTTGCCTGGCTGGCGGCGATGGCTGCCATTTGTCCACCGTCGCAGCACGGGCTATATTTGCGCGGATATCGAGCAGTTGCCGCTGCACGAAGCCAGCATCGGAATGATCTGGTCTAATCTGGCCATTCAATGGTGCAATGATCTCAAACAGACATTCTCGGAAGCACATCGTGTGCTGAAAGCGGGTGGGTTGCTGATGTTCAGCACCTTTGGGCCCGATACGTTGAAGGAGTTGCGCCAAGCATTCAAACCCGTGGATCGCTTCAGTCATGTCAATCGTTTTACGGATATGCATGACATTGGCGATCTGTTGGTGCATTGTGGTTTTTCACTGCCGGTCATGGATATGGAATACATCACACTGACCTATGATGATGTCAGGGGCGTGATGCGGGATCTCAAGGCAATCGGTGCGCAAAACGTGACGCATGGCCGGCGCCGTGGCCTGACTGGCAAAGGGGTCTGGCAGCAGGTAATCGATCGCTACGAAGCGTTGCGCCAGGATGGCAAGTTGCCGGCAACCTATGAGGTCGTGTATGGTCACGCCTGGAAACCGGAACCACGCACCGTCAGCCTCAAGCCGGAAACCCGGCGCAAGCTCGGATTGGTCTAGCCAGTGACGATGGCTGGATGGTTCGTAACGGGCACCGATACCGGTGTTGGCAAGACGGTCGTCAGCTGCGCGTTGCTGCGGGCCCTGGGGGCAAGCGGTCATTCCGTAGCCGGCATGAAGCCGGTAGCTGCGGGTTGTGAGAATGGAAAATGGCAAGATGTGGAATTGCTGATCGCGGCAAGCAATCATGATGCCTCACGCGCCTTGATCAACCCATACGCCTTCACGGAACCGATTGCGCCACATATTGCTGCGCAGCAGGCGGGTCTGGCAATCGACTTGGATGTGATTCAGCGATCATACGCCAGCCTTCGCTCCCAGGTGGATGTCACAATTGTCGAGGGTGCCGGCGGTTTCCTGGTGCCGTTGGGCAGCCGTCACGACATCAGCGATCTGGCCAGGGCGCTGGGACTGCCGATCATATTGGTCGTCGGGATGAGGCTGGGTTGTCTCAACCACGCCCTGCTGACTCGCCGTGCCATTCATGCCGCTGGCTTGACCTTGGCCGGTTGGGTGGCCAATCGGATCGATCCGGCTATGCTGCAGCCGGAAGAGAATCTCCGTGCGCTGATTGAACGCCTGGATTGTCCCTTGCTTGGCGTTTTACCGTATCAGGCGCCTGTAGACATACCATACATGGCTGGCCAGATCGATCTCTCCAAGCTCGGCCTGGACTGATGCCGGACTGGCTTTACAATTTCGACTTGAAAGCCTCGGTTGCTTTGATCAGCTCGGTTTGAATGCCGGGTTCCCACGCTGAATGGCCGGCATCATTGACGATGACATAGTCTGCTTGTGGCCATGCCCGGTGAAGATCCTCCGCACTAATAATCGGACAGACCGCGTCGTAACGGCCTTGCACGATTACGGCAGGCAGATGATAAAGCTTTTCCACGTTTTCGAGCAGGCTGTTTTCGGGCAGAAAAATGTTGTGAATGAAATAATGCGCTTCCATTCTGGCCAGGCCGAGCGCGACGGAATCGCTGGCGAAATAGTCGACTGTTTCCGGACTGGGCAGTAAGGTGGAGCAACGTCCTTCGTAGCGACCCCATGACCGGGCGGCAGGCATGTGAATCGCAGGATCGGGGTGCATCAGCAAGCGATAGTAGGTCGAAAGAATGTCGCAACACTCGATGGGTGAAAGCGGCGCGACAAATTCACGCCAGGCCTCGGGAAAGAAATTACGCAACCCATACAGAAACCAGTTGATTTCACTCGTCCGGCAAAGAAAGATTCCTCGCAAAATAAATCCCAGGCAGCGATCTGGATGGGTTTCTCCATAGGCCAGCGCCAGTGTGCTTCCCCAGGAGCCACCAAATACCAGCCATTTGTCGATTCCAAGATGCTGTCGCAGCGTTTCGATGTCTTCGATAAGCAGGGGCGTCGTATTATCACGTGTTTCGCCCAGTGGCGTAGAACGCCCGGCGCCACGCTGGTCATAGATGATGATCCGGTAATGGTCAGGGTCGAAGAACTGGCGATGAGCGGGGGTGGATCCGGCCCCGGGTCCGCCATGAAGAAACAGGACAGGCACGCCATCAGGTTTGCCTGATTGCTCCCAGTACATGGTGTGGATACTGTCGAGCGGCAGCATGCCTTGTTCAAAGGGTTCGATGTGAGGGAAAAGCCCAGTATGCGTCATAATGTTTTACAAGGTTATTTGGTTGTATCGACTCAGTTAACCGCTGCTTGTCATCGCAACCGGATCAGACATGCACTTATATGAAGATAAATCGTGCCTGTTTTACTGGTTCAGAGGTCAAATGGCAGTCATTGAGCAGCCGCATGGGTAAGCAGAATAAATGTGCCTTCTCAAGATGATCAATCGCCATCTTGAGAACATGCGGGCAATGCCATTCAGCGCCGGGCAAGCATGTTGTATGAGTATTGACCCGGTTAACTGTTAATGTGAGCCTGAATGTCATGAATATTTTAACCTTTGTGAAAAATTTTATAATCCATGGACTGACGAACCTCGGCTGGTAAAATAGCAAAGCCAGCCATCCGCATGATTCATGCTCGATTATCCGAATAGCATTTACTGCAGCTTCGCATTATACGCTGTTGCGGCAGCTTACCAGGAGCATCTTGCGAAAGTTGTGCGAAAATAGAGACGAGAATGAATGGAGGAAAGCTTATCGGGGATGATTGTCTAGGAGGCTGTCCGAGAATAGACTGATCTACTGCGGACGAGCCTGATTGGCCGGATTTTACGATCTTTTTCGTTAAATAGAACGACTATTCGCCTCAAATGATCGAAAAATCCAACTCAACCAGCCTCGCCCTCGCTACGATCGCTATTCTTGGACAGCCTCCTAGTACTCCGTTCCGCCAATTAGCTTACAAATGAAATCGATGGATTCGCCTGCCAGGCTAGGCGCAAACCGCAGTCATAGCCGTAGCTATGGCGAGGATTTGCAACAACGCATGACAGGCGAAGGCGCGATTTCATGTAAGCGTTTTGGCGGAACGGAGTACTAGCTATCGCACCATAAATAAGCTATTGGCCGGAATTGGAATGAGAATCCGGTTTCCCTGGCTTTTTCACACTGGGTTATTCTATTTTCTGAATCAGCTTCCTATGCAGTGGACTTGCGAATCAGTATAGTGAATAGATGGGAAGAGGAAGGTGAGTTTTGTCATACTTCCATGCGCCGGTCCTGATGTAACCCTTGCAACAACTGAAAGGCCGGGAGGGCATTGGAGCAGAATACCATGCCGCATAATATAGGCGGATAATGGGCGCAATATCAGGATGAGCGATGAAAGTCGTAGCCCCATATGGGCGCAAGTTTTTCAAGTGTCACTCAAATCGAGTCTATGCATGGCTTCAAGCCAGGCGATGGTCAATCGCCCCCAATCTCGTGAGCGATTGACCGTCGCCCCATCCTTTCGTTTGGACAATCTGTCCACGAATGCCGCGTGGCAAGCTGAAAACAATCTGGAGAATACCTGTCGTCTGTGAGTGAAACAACTAAATATCCCTTGTCACGACCCAAGCTTGGTCTCGTGCTAACCGGTGGCGGCGCGCGAGCCGCCTATCAGGTGGGGGCGCTCAGAGCCATAGCCGAAATGCTGCCGCCCCATGCACGCAGTCCTTTTCCCATTGTTTGCGGTACCTCGGCGGGTGCGATCAATGCAGCGGGGATTGCCATGTCCGCAACACATTTCTCGCTGGGTGTGAAACAGCTTGAATCGGTTTGGGGGAACCTGCGCACCGAACAGGTTTATCGTTCTGATCTGACCGGTGTGTTGCAGAATACGTTGCGTTGCATGGGGTCGGTTATCTCCAGCAAAATGGCCGGCAGACCTGTCTCGCTATTGAATAATGTGCCGCTCAAGCGCCTGCTGGGCCGTCATCTACCATTCAGGGGGATACGCAGAAGCATCCACGCGGGTGCGCTGCATGCGCTGGGTATAACCGCCTGGGGATATGCTTCGGGCCAGTCGGTCACATTTTATCAGGGCGATTTGAGCATTACACCCTGGAAACGCGCGCAGCGGATCGGTGTGCCAGTGCGGATCGGGATTCAGCATCTGATTGCCTCGGCCTCGATTCCCTTCATTTTTCCGGCAGTCCGGGTCAATCGTGAATATTTCGGTGACGGTTCCATGCGGCAACTTGCACCATTGAGTCCGGCGCTGCATCTCGGTGCGGAACGGGTATTGGTGATTGGTGTGAACGAAAAAAAGGATATCGATTGTGAACGGGTGAAGGTGACCAGCTATCCACCCATGGCACAGATAGCGGGACATGTGTTGAACAGTATTTTTGTCGATAGTCTCGATGTCGATCTGGAGCGTTTGCAGCGTATCAATCAGACACTGGCCTTGATTCCGAATAGTGAAAAAGAGAAAACGCCGTCACTGCGTCCAATCAATTCCATGGTCATTTCTCCCAGTGAAAAAATCGAAGAGTATGTGCAAGCGCATGCCGACAGTCTGCCGCGCACCATGCGTTATCTGTTCCGGGCTGTCGGGGCAATGAAACCGAACGGCTCGGCCATGCTGAGTTATGTATTGTTCGAGGCGTCTTACTGTCAGGCGTTGATTGATATGGGTTATCGGGATACGTTGCGACGACAGGATGAGATTTACGCATTTATCACCGATGAGTAAGGGAAAAATATGGAAATGACTGATTCCCTGTTTTGGGTGGCGGTTTTTCAGATTATTGCCATCGATATTGTCCTGGGGGCGGACAATGCGGTCGTGATCGCACTGGCATGCCGGCGTTTGCCGGAGACACAGCGTAACCGGGGCATATTCTGGGGAATGGTGGGTGCAATCGGCATGCGTATCATGCTGGTGTTTTTTGCACTCCATTTGCTTTCACTGCCGTTTCTGAAGATTACCGGCGCCATGCTGCTGTTATGGATCGGGGTCAAGCTGTTGCTGCCCGAGCCTGCGAGCGATGGCCCCATCGTGCGCGACAGCCCGACGCTGTTTGGCGCCATCAGGACCATCATCATTGCCGATACGGTGATGAGTCTGGACAATGTCATAGGGATTGCCGGTGCGGCCAGGGATAGTCTTGTCCTGGTCATGTTCGGCCTGGTTTTCAGTGTGCCGATCATTGTCTGGGGAAGCAAAGTGATCATGAAGTGGATGGAGCGCTTTCCTGTCATTGTCATCATCGGCGCCGGGTTGCTTGGCTGGATTGCAGGCGGCATGCTGACAACCGATACCGTCACCTACGATTGGGTAGAAGCCCGGGCTGCCTATCTGCACTGGCTGGTGCCGGCCTGTGGTGCATTGCTGGTGGTGGCGACAGGAAAATGGCTGACAGCCAGAATTCATAAGAAGCTGCGGACAACGGTCGATCTCGTAAACAGAGACTGAGGATCGTCAGCAGCTGCTCGAGCAACTGGCCACGACGGAAAAGCTATATTATCCGGAAACGGGATTGCTGGCGGCCTGGGTCATTGGCAGCTCTCATCGGCCGGCGTGGCTTTGTCCTTGTCCGGGACGGTTTGCCGGCGCATGCCCAAGAGTTTTGTCTGTGATGAAATACACGTGAAGGAGGAGCGCTGCATGTTAAAAATGTTGCTGCCGGTGGATGGATCCGAAGCTTCTGGCCGGGCTGTGGAGCAATTTATGGAACGGCTCGACTGGTATAAGGAAAAGCCAGAGATACATCTGCTGAATGTACGGGTGCCGCTACATGGTGACATTGCCATGTTCATCAACAAGGAAGAAATCGGCAAATATCACCAGGAAGAAGGGCTGAAGGACCTGGGGCAGGCGCGCGCATTGTTGGATCAGGCGAATATCGTCTACCAACATCATATCATTGTGGGAGAACCCGTGACCATGATCGTGCAATTTGCTGCCGAAATGACATGTGATCAGATTGTCATCGGCCCACGCGGGCTGGGCGCAATCAAGGGATTATTGCTTGGCTCGGTTGCCAGCAAATTGATACAGCTCGCAACCACCCCGGTACTGCTGCTCAAATAACGCGCATCGGCCTTGTGAAAAGCTGATGCAGTTAACCTTCATCCATGGCAACGGCTCAGCCATCGGCAAGTCTTGTCAAATCGGAGAGGGAGGTGATGCAATCTTGAAGCTGAGGATATTGGGTTGTAGTGGTGGCATAGGCGAGGGGGCATATACCACCGCGTTGCTGCTGGATGAGGATATTCTGATCGATGCCGGCACCGGGGTGGGTCAGCTTGGCTTGAATGCGTTGTTGAAAATCGACCATGTGTTCGTTACCCATTCCCATTTGGATCATATTGCGTTTATCCCTTTTCTGGTCGATACGGCCGGCTGTCAGCGCGCCAAGCCACTGACCGTACATGCCTTGCCGGCCACCTTGCAGAGCCTGCAACAGCATGTGTTCAATGGGCATATCTGGCCCGATTTTTCCATTATCCCCAATGCCCGGCAGCCTTATATGCGCTACCAGCCGCTTACGGTGGGTGAAACTATTATGCTGGATGGACGCAAGATCACGCCGTTGCCGACACATCATGTCGTGCCTTCGATCGGTTACCGGCTAGATTCCGGGCGGGCCAGCCTGGTATTCACAGGTGACACCACCGCGCATGAGCCACTATGGGAAGCAATCAACCGCATTGATAATTTACGCTACCTGATCATCGAATCGGCCTTCAGCAATGCGAAACGGGACATCGCTCTGCATGCGAAACATCTCTATCCAGCCATGCTGGCCGATGGGCTGAATAAGCTTCGGCATGATGCCGAAATATATATTACTCACTTGCGCCAGGATGAAGCGGATTTGACCATGTGCGAAATTACCGCATGTGTTACGCGGAGTCACCCACGCAGATTATTGAGCGGCCATATTTTCGAGTTCTAGGATGGAGGAAAGCGGACATGCCTATCAAGGTACAGCCGGATGTAGCAAGTTTCCCAGGTCAGCGCGACTGGCTGGGCTTGGTGCAGCAGTTTCAGGCGGTAATAGGGAAGATTGAAGCAGCTGGAAATATCGATGTCATCCTGGCCGAGATAGGCCAAGACCTTTGCCGATTGTGTCAAGCTGACCAGTTGATGATTTATGCGGTCAGCGAGGACGGGACTGGCATGCTTTCGCAGGTAACCAGTGGCCTGGAGACAGCCAATCGGATGTTTCAGTTGCCGATCGATGGACACAGTCTGATCGGCTACGCTAGCCTGCATAAAAGAGTGATCA
Organism: Nitrosomonas sp. ANs5; assembly: GCF_050584665.1. Lineage (NCBI taxonomy): Bacteria > Pseudomonadati > Pseudomonadota > Betaproteobacteria > Nitrosomonadales > Nitrosomonadaceae > Nitrosomonas > Nitrosomonas sp. ANs5. Next base: position 40,662 of record NZ_JBEUDO010000012.1, on the reverse strand, counting down.
ACCTCGAAGATGCAACCGATCCTGCTGAACTCAAGGCGAAAGGTGTTCAGCTGCATTGGTTGCAGAAAGTTGAAGCGTGCTTCGGTGTTCGTTGCAGGCAGGTGCTGGTAGTCCCGATTTTAGGCCGCAGCCACCATGAGTTGCTGGGCATGGTACAGATTGTCAACCATCAGAATGATCAGCCTTTTGTGCAAGATATGGCAGACAGTGTGAGCGGGATTTGCCAGGCGTTGGCGAGTGCTTTTCAACAGCAGCGACGGCCACGGCTGTTCACGCGCACCCGTTACGATCGCTTGATTGCCACCGGTGTGATCGGTGCCTCGGAATTCGAATTGGCCAAACAGAAAGCGCGTGCAACAGGGGGCAACCTGGAAGACATTTTGCTCGATACGTTCCAGATTGAACCCGCTCAGATTGGCGCAGCGCTGGCCGCCTTCTTCGGTGTCAGATACGAGCCCTACCAAGCGGACCGTGCCAGGCCGCTCGTCTTGTTGAAGTATCTCAAGCGAGAGTTTGTGGAGAGCAACAGCTGGCTGCCGATAGACGACGGTATGGATAGCTTGACGGTGCTGACGCTGGACCCCGAACGCATCAAGACGTTGGGTATCGTCAACCAGGTTTTTCCCGAACGTAAGGTTATCTATACAGTCTGCACCCAGCGTGAATTCCGGGCAACCCTGGATTTGTTTTATGGGGAGGACGGACTGAAAGAGGGTGGGGATAGTATTGATAGCATGCTGTCGCGTTTCGTTGAAGAAACGGAAGAGCCCGCCAGTGAGCTCGATGAGGCCCTGGCAGCGGCGGATAACGAGCTGGTCAAGCTGGTCAATCGCATCATTATGGATGCCTACAAGATGGGCGTATCCGATATTCATGTCGAACCATTGCCCGCTAAAGGCAATACCCGCATCCGCTTTCGTAAAGACGGCTCCTTGATGCCTTATATCGAGTTGCCGGCGCGTTATCGCAACCCGTTGATTACGCGTATCAAGATTATGTGTGATCTGGATATTTCAGAGAAGCGCAAACCGCAGGATGGCAAAATCAATTTTCGCAAATTTTCTACTCTCGATATCGAGTTGCGAGTGGCGACCATTCCTTCGGCTGGCGGAGTGGAAGACGTGGTCATGCGGATACTGACTGCGGGTGAGCCGATTCCGCTGGAGAAGATGGGATTTGCCGGGCCGAATCTGCAGGTGCTCAAGTCGCTGATTGCTAAACCCTACGGCTTGTTCTTCGTTTGCGGTCCGACCGGTTCCGGCAAGACCACCACCCTGCATTCCATCCTCAAGTACCTGAACACACCGGCAACCAAGATTTGGACAGCGGAGGACCCGGTTGAAATCACGCAATCAGGCTTGCGTCAGGTGCAAATCAATCCCAAAGCCGGCCTGACCTTTGCAACGGTGATGAAATCCTTTTTACGGGCCGATCCGGATATTATCATGGTGGGAGAAATGCGCGACCGGGAAACCACTAGCATGGGCATCGAAGCGTCGCTTACCGGCCATCTGGTGCTTGCCACGCTGCATACCAACAGCGCGCCGGAATCCATCATCCGGTTGCTGGATATGGGAATGGATTCATTTAACTTTTCCGATGCATTGCTGGGTATTCTGGCGCAGCGCCTGGTCAAACGCTTGTGCCGGTGCAAGCGGCCGCATGTGGCCAGTCCGGAAGAACTCCGCCTGCTGCTGACCGAATATTGCATGGATCTGAAACAGGTCGATCAATTTAAGGCGGAGCCCAGTGCCGCCTACCGGCAAATCTTGGCGCGCTGGATAGAACAGTATGGTGAGGCAGATGAACGTATCAGGCTGTATGAACCGATAGGCTGTGACCACTGCAACGGTACTGGCTACGCTGGCCGGGCCGCCCTGCATGAACTGCTCACTGCCACCGATGCCATGAAGAAAAATATTCAGGAGCGCGCGCGTGTGGCCGAAATGCTCGTCACCGCACTGCGCGAGGGCATGCGCACGCTCAGGCAGGACGGGATCGAAAAAGTCTTGCAGGGCATTACCGATATGCGCCAAGTTCGCGCAGTGTGCATCAGATGATACAGCTGGCATCCTGAATTCTTTGAATGAAGGGATGGGATGCCTGCGGTACTCAGGCGCGGCATGGCACCGCGCCTGAAATGATCCAGCTTAAGTGGGGCACCCATTGGGGCGGTGGGTCGATGGCAACAGGCTGAATGGATGTCTGGTGTCAGTCGACTATTGTGCCTGGCATGGATGCGTGGTTTCAGCTCTCCTCAACGCCGCCAGCTTCGGCTGGGGCACGGCAGTTGGGCGGAACATGATTGCTGCTGCCAGCGGTTTGCGTGCAAGTCCAAATGATTGCGCTGCCTGTCGAGCCTGGTTGTGTCGGGGCAAACACCAATGTGACACCTCCGGCTGCAGGGGTGGTTGTGACAGTAATATTACCCGAGGAAGATTCGCAGGTCATTGAATTGATATTTGTCGTCGGGGTCGTGATGGTGGTGACCCCCAGGCAGGCGTCAGCAGGGGGTTCGCCACCATTGACCGCGATATTCTCGCTGACGGTGGTCTTGGCAGCCGATGCCATGCTGATTGCTTCAGTAATACGGGCGCGGATGGTGTAATCCTGATAAGCAGGAATAGCCAGTGCCGCCAAGATACCGACGATCGCCACCACGATCATCAGTTCAATGAGGGTGAAGCCTTTAACGTTGCGTTGCATCAATGTAGTTCTCCTTCGAGAGTAGTTAAGAGAGTTGAATAAGCAAAATTTACGACTATGCTGTGCCATGACAAGTCTTCAGAAACGATATCGACGGCTGCCCAAGCTGCTTTAGCGCAGGCTGGCATTGGCCAGGATCAAGCCGAGCAGTATAAATCCTGTCAGGGCCAGTGGCCACCAGGCAAGCCAAGTTTCTAGTTTTGTGCTGATCTTTTGCCAGTCCAGGCATGTGCGCAGTGCCAGGAATTTTAGCCTGCTGGTATCCAGCCAGCGGGGCAAGTCATCGCGGCCCAGTCGCCGGCAGCCAGCCAGTATGTACATGACTGTCCGTTCATAGACTGTCAGCATGTCGCCAGGTGGCAGGTGGAGCGTGTTCAATACCTTGGTGGCCCGCTGCAGGCATGATTGGGAACGGCTGATATAGAGCACAACCAGCGCGGCTGGCAATACCGGTAACAGGCTGTCCAGCAATGCGCGCCCCGACCAGTGAAAGGGCGAGATCCAGTCCATGCCCAGCGGGAAGGCGGCGATGCTGGCAAGCAGGATGCACCATGGCCACTGCCATCTGATCGGTGCGGCATTGTCAGGCGGTTGGGCAGGGTTGCGGGGTGCGGTCATGAGCAGGAATCGCCCCAGCAGCAGGGTTGTGGCGATGGCGCTGGCGGGCAGCAGCACTTGCCATGGCATCGCCCAGTACTCGGTCAATTGCAGTGTTTGCTGTTTGAGGAGCGTTTTGGCCAGCATGCCGCTGGTAAAGGGTGCGCCGGCCAATGCCAGAGCAGGTAGCCAGAGTCCTATCCAGACCCATTTATGTAAGCGGGTATCACCTTGATGAAGTATGCCGACCCCCAGAAACAATGCGCCCTTAGCCAGACCGTGATGCAGTACATAAATCAGCAGTGTCGAGAGTATGGCGGGCCAGGCGTGCGGCGCCAACAAGCCGAGTCCGATGGTCGCGGTCAGAATGCCCATTTGGCTGATGCTGGAGTAGGCCAATAAGGTTTTGGCGTCACGTTGGGTGAGTCCAATCACAACTGCGTAAAATGCGGCAGTCAGACCCAGGACGATCCAGAATGCGCCCCATGCTGGCAGCATGGTTTCGCCCAACGGCAGCAGCCGCAACCAGCCAAGCAGGCCTGCTTTAATCATGACCCCCGAGAGTACAGCGCTGGCCGGAGCGGGTGCGACCGGGTGCGCGAGTGGCAGCCACACATGCAATCCAAGCACGCCGGCCTTGATGCCGAAACCCAGCCAGGCCGCCAGCAATATCATATCCAGCCAGGCAGAATGTCCGAGTACCGGGCGGGCATGCTCGAACGAAAGCGTTCCAGCCGCAGCGGCGGCCAAGAGCAACGCGGCAAAGATGGCGGCCTCCCCGAGCACGACCAGAATGATATAGCGGGTGCCTGCACGCCAGGCCTCGGCCGTGCGCGTGTGAATGATCAGGCCATAGGAGGCAAAACTCATTAGTGTGAAAAAGAGATAAAAATTCAGCATGTCCTGTGCCAGGATCAGGCCGATATTGCCGGCCAGCGCCAGATTGAACCAGGAGAAAAAGTGTACTTGCCGTGATACGGGCACACTCGTGCTGGCATGCCAGCCAGCTATTCCCCACAATAATCCCGCCAGCAGCAGAAATAGCCGGCTGACCGGATCCAGCCCCCACAGGCTGCCGAGCAGCAGCCACGGGACTTCAATCAGCAGATCGGGTGATGGCAAAATGGCTGTAAGCAGTGCGGGGAATGCACCCCAGGGCGCCAGCCGTAGAGCAATGCCGGGCCTGCGCGGCAATGGCAAAATCAGGCCCAGCAACAATGGCCAGGCAACAGCAGCAATCAGGAGTGTCGGCAACAGAATGTTCATCAGCGCCAGAATTGACTGTGAATGATGAATAACGCCCATTCCAAGGGGCTGTATGGAAGCGCTGCCAGCATGCCGGCCGCCAGTGACAACAGTGCCGTCGCGACCGGAGGGAGTAATAATGCCCAAGTAGTTTCCTGATTGGCAGGCTTGCGCATTGCCAGCCAGCTGACTGGCGGATCACAGAACCATACTGCATAGATTATCGGTAAAAAATAGGCAGCGTTCAGCAAGGTGCTGGCGATCAGTATCCAGATGACCCAGTTCTGTTCCATTTGCAGGGCCCCCAGGCCGAGATACCATTTGCTGATGAATCCGGCAATCGGTGGCATGCCGATCATGCCCAGTGCGGCCAGGGTAAATGCGCCCATGGTGAATGGCATGCGCTGACCTACGCCCTTCATCTCGCTGATGTTGTGGATACCGAGCGTTTCGGCCAGATTGCCCGCGCAGAAAAATAGCGTGATTTTCATCAACCCCTGGTGTACAAGGTGGACCAGCCCACCGATTGCAGCCAAGGGGCCTGCCAGCGCGATACCCAGCGTAATGTAGGACACCTGGCTGACGGTTGAGAAGGCCAGGCGGCGCTTCAGGTCGTCCTGGAACAGGGCGCGCAGCGAACCATAGAGAATGGTCACTGCTGCGATGATCGCGAGCGGTGTGGTGACCCCTAGCTCCTGTGCGGCGAACTCAATGCCAAACACATCATACAGAACGCGTACAATCCCAAAAACACCTGCCTTGACGACCGCGACCGCATGCAACAGCGCGCTGACGGGCGCCGGGGCGACCATGGCCTGCGGTAGCCAGCTATGTAAGGGCACCAATGCGGCCTTAACGCCCAAGCCCGCGACCAATAGAATGAAAATGGCAGTCAGGTCGGCATGGTGCGCCTGCCCGAGATCCCGCACGAATCCACCTTGTGGCACGAACTCGAGTGTACCGGTGAGGGTATATAACCAGACGGTTCCCACCAATAGTAAAGTGCCGCCGCCGATAGTGTAAACCAGATAAGTTTGCCCGGCACGCCGCGCGATGTCAGTCCCGCGATGCACGATAAGTGGATAGGTGGCCAGTGTCAGCAGCTCATAAAAAAGGAGAAAAGTGAATAGATTGCTGGCCATGGCCACGCCTGCGGTCGCGGCCAGGCAGAGGCTGAAGAACCCAAAGAAGCGGCTGCGGTGAGGCGATCCTTCCAGGTAACCGACAGCGTAGATGGTGGTTGCCAGCCACAATACCGATGACAAACCCAGAAACAATACCGAAAGCGGTCCTACTTGCAAGGCAAGGTCGAAATCAGGCATGAGCGCAATCCTGGATTCGAAATGCTGCCTGCGGTAGACATGCCAGATCATCCACCCAACCATACCCAGCTTGATCAATGCTGCCAGCAGGTTGAGCGTTGTTCGGGTGCGCACACTGTTCTCGGGCAGCATGAATATGATCACACCCAACGTCAGTGGGCCCGCTAGAATCAGCAATGGTAGCCAGCTTTGTATGCTCATGGCTGGCTGCCGGAATGGATGGAATCAAAGGGGCTGCCAACCGCCAACAAAGCGAGTGGCTGCGTAGCGAACAATCCAAGCAGCAATGAGCCGATCGCGAGAATCAAGGCGCTCCATTGCATTGCGGCGGGAACTGACTGCACGGCATGGGGTGTGGTTGTCTGGTTGAAGGCGTGGCCGATGACCTTGAATATAGCACCCGCCGCCAGCAGGCCCCCTACCAGGATGATGATCGCCCATCCCCAGTGGCCTTGGGAGATGGCGGCTTCTAGCAACAACCATTTTCCGATGAAACCGCCGCTGGGTGGCAGTCCTATGATACTGACACCCGCCAGCGCAAAGGCCATCAGACTGACCGGCAGTTGCTGCGCAACCCGTTCGAGTGCGGTGATTTGATCATGTCCAGCGAACAACTGAATATTGCCTGCTGCCAGAAACATGGCACCCTTGGCCAGCGCATGCGACAAGGCTAGATAGAGCGCGCCATACCAGGCGCCGGTATGGCCTGCGGCAAGCGGGAAGGCAATAAACAGATAACCCAGTTGCGCGACGGTCGAGTAGGCAATCAGCAATTTCAAGCGGACCTGGCGCAGCGCCTGGAGTGAGCCCCATATGACTGCGGCTGCACCCATCAGACCCAGCAAATCTGGCACGGCCGGATTGAATGTTTCGAATAACGTCAGCCATAGCCGCAGCAAGAGATAAAAAGAGGCTTTGACTACCAGGGCGGATAACAATGCGCTGACGGGTGCGGCGGCGCTGCCATGCGCGGCGGGTAGCCAGAAATGCAAGGGGAACAATCCCGTCTTGAGCGCCAATCCTGTTGCCATCAGCCCCAGTGACGCAAAGGTGGCTGGCACGGCCGTCATGCGTTCGGCAAGCAGGGTGAGATCGACGGTGGCAAAGGCATGATAGAGCAGCGCGACACCGAGCAAATAGCATAAAGATCCGAGCAGGTTGATCAGCAGATAACGCATGGCGCTGGTGAGTGCTTCCTGGCTGCCAGTCAGCGCAGTCAGGGCGACTGCGGAGAGGCCTATCAATTCCAGTGTGACATATAGATTGAAGATATCCGCTGACAAAAATAGCGCATTCAGGCCTGTCCAGAGCAGCAGCCATAATGGCCAGAAATATTCTCCCTTGTCTGTCTGCCAGACAAGCCTTGAACCGGATCGCTTGTTGAATGGGACGGAATCCGTCGCAGTGGATGCCCGGTTGTCGACCGATTGCATGCGGAAGTAGGCGGGCGCATACCAGCTGACTGCCAACCCTACCAGCGAGCACATACTGAGCATGGTGATGCTCAAGCCATCCAGATAAAGCTCGATGCCCAGGGGGGCGCCCCAGCCACCGATTGGATAGTGCTGCGTGCCAGCTGATGCAAACAATTGCATCAGCAAGGCAGCCAGTGAGCCATTGATAGCGAGCGCAGTGCCTATTCCGAGCCAGTGGGATTGCGTGTGGAATATGAAAGTGAGCAATGCGCCGCTCAATGGCAGGCCGATCAGTAGAATGCCCCAGTCGAGCATCAGCATAGACAAATCATCCTAGAATCCGGTTGGACGGGCTGGAATGTGCGGTTTGTAGGCCCCAGTGCAAGACACAACCTTGTCTCTCTCATGGTGATGCCATTCCAGAGCGTTGTAACGCTGCCATATGGCTTGAAGACTGTACCATTCGGCTCCTAGTGTTGCCTGCAATGCACTCTATACGCATTCAGCGACAGCAACGCTCATCGCGCAATTTTTTTCTCCCCAACGAGAATGGTTTAGAAGCATATCGCTGTTCATAATGCGCAGCGTTCATCCGCCACCATCTCCTGGCATGCAGTAATCACAACCCAATTGGCGGAGGGTGGCTTGTTGAGCTGATGAACCGGCAGAAAGCGACACTTAGGGAGATTGTAAGTCTGCAAAAGGGAAAGTCAACCGACGGTTGTGACGAGCGGGGGTCTGGGGTAAAAAATAGCATACCAACGTGGCCGGGCTGGCAGATTTATCTCTTGATGAACGCCTCGGGCTCATCGCGCCCAACCGAGGATACCGGAATCATTCTCGTTCTTCGGGAAGCGTGGTGTGGCCAGTGAGCGCATGTATCCGGACAATGATTGCCAGACCCAATGCCGTTGCGGCAATATCCACAACGATACCAGTGATTACCATGGCATGCGGCACCGGATCAGTGAGGCCATCGGCCAGCCGGCGCGTCAATCCCCCTAGTACTAGAAAGATCCCTCCGCCCAAGATGTTGATCGCGAGTAACTTGCGCAAGAGATGCGCCTGGGTGATCAAAGCGTACAATCCCAGCGCGAACAGACCCAGCCCGGTCAATCCATACAATAGTGCGGTTACCATCAGCGCGGCGCTGTTCTGCCCAGCAGAAACAGCGTGACGAGCGTGATGCCGATCGATAGCGTGGCGAAGGTTTCGATGAATAGTATCAGCATGTGCGCTTGACCGTGGGGGTAGGAGAAGAAATGCATGCCATGGATCCAGCCATTTGCTGCGGCCAGTAGAAAGGCAATGAGCCCGGCGGCCATTATCCCGCGCAGATAGTATCGCATAGGGTCAACGGGCAGGTGCCAACCTGTCAAATTGAGCAGTACCCCGAGCGCTGCCAGCAAGGCACCGGCCTGGAAAGCGCCACCGGGAGCATGAGCACCGGCCCAGAGTAGATAACCGACTGTCAGTATGATCAATGGTGTGAGCAAACGTGTCAGGCTATCCAGTACCGCCGCGGGTGCGACCGGCGGCATTTCCTGTATGGGCGCAAGCGACCATGTGCCAATCAGCGCTAGCAACAGTACCGCCATTTCCAATAGCGTGTCATAGCCGCGAAAATTGAGCAATACGGCAGTCACGGGGTGTGATACCCCGCTTTTTGCCATGTTGTCGGCTACAGCCAGCGCCAGTTCTGGTGAGGCTGGTGGCAGCGATACGATGGTGAATGCAAGACCAAATGCCATCCCAGCTACCAGGAGAGCAGCCAACAGACGGACGGCATACCAGATGAAGCGCGTCATGAATGTTTGATTCACTATGCGATTCAACTGAGGTTTTGGCTTCATGACGCCGCCCATTTCCAGTTTCTGATTTCCGGCATATCTTCACCATGACGATTAATGTATTCACGATGTTCGACCAATTTGTCGCGCATGATTTGCCGGAGATAAGCCGCTTTGTAGCCCAGTTGCGGCACACGGTCGATAACGTCGTCGACCAGATGGAAACGGTCCAGATCGTTGCGCACCGCCATGTCGAACGGTGTGGTGGTGGTCCCTTCTTCCTTGTAGCCGCGTACATGCAGGTTATGGTGGTTGGTGCGACGATAGGTCAGGCGATGAATCAGCCAGGGATAACCGTGATAGGCGAATATGATCGGCTTGTCGGTAGTGAACAGCGTATCGAATTCCTTGTCGGACAGACCCTGTGGATGCTCTTGCTCATGCTGCAGGGTCATCAGATCGACTACGTTGATGACGCGCACTTTGAGTGCGGGCATATGCTCGCGCAGAATCTGGACTGCTGCCAGGGCCTCGATCGTGGGGACATCGCCGGCGCAGGCGATGACGACATCCGGTTCGCCGGCCTGATCATTGCTGGCCCAGCCCCATACGCTGATCCCGGCCGTGCAGTGTTTGATTGCAGCATCCATATCCAGCCATTGCAGCTGGGATTGCTTCCCAGCCACGATGACATTGACGAAATCGTGGCTGCGCAGGCATTTGTTGGTGATGTACAGCAAGCAATTGGCATCGGGTGGCAGATATACGCGAATAATGTCGGCCTTTTTGTTGATGACGTGATCGATGAAGCCCGGGTCCTGGTGCGAGAAACCATTGTGATCCTGTCGCCAAACATGGGAAGTCAACAGGTAGTTGAGCGATGCGATAGGCCTGCGCCACGGGATTTCCTTGCTGACTTTGAGCCATTTGGCATGCTGGTTGAACATCGAATCAACAATATGGATGAAGGCCTCATAACAGGAAAACAGGCCATGCCGGCCAGTCAGGAGATAGCCTTCCAGCCAGCCCTGGCAGGTGTGCTCGCTCAGGATCTCCATCACTCGGCCGTCCGGTGCCAGATTATCATCTTCGGGCAGGGTTTCCGCGAGCCAGGTCTTGGGTGTGACTTCGTATAAGTCTCCCAGCCGATTGGAGGCTGTTTCATCCGGTCCAAAGACCCGGAAATTACGGGCTTCCAGATTCAAGCGCATGGTATCACGCAGAAAGCTACCCATAATGCGGGTCGATTCGGCCATGGTTTGCCCGGGTTGCGTGACGCTGACTGCGTATTCGCGAAAATCCGGCATGCGTAGTTGTTTCAGCAATAACCCGCCATTGGCATGCGGATTGGCGCCCATGCGCCGATTGCCGGTTGGCGCGAGTGCCTGTAATGCTTCGACCAGTTTTCCTTCTGCATCGAAGAGTTCTTCTGGCCGGTAGCTTTTGAGCCAGGCTTCGAGTTGTTGAATGCGTTCTGGCTTCTTTGTCAGGTCTGAAAGCGGCACCTGGTGGGAACGCCAGCTGCCTTCCATCTTGAGGCCGTCGACTTCTTTGGGGCCGGTCCACCCTTTCGGGGTGCGCAGGATGATCATCGGCCAGCGCGGCCGCTGTGTGACGCCATTGAGACGGGCCTGAGTCTGGATAGATTTGATTTCCGAGAGTACTTGATCCAGCGTGCTGGCCATGAGCTGGTGCATCTCGAACGGGTCTTCTCCCTCGACGAAATAAGGTTGGTAGCCATAACCATGAAACAGCTGCTGCAATTCATCACGGCTGATGCGCGCCAGAATGGTGGGGTTGGCAATTTTATAGCCGTTTAAATGCAGGATGGGCAGTACCACGCCATCATTGGCTGGGTTAAGAAATTTGTTGGAGTGCCAGGCCGTTGCCAGCGGACCGGTTTCAGCTTCACCATCGCCTACGACGCAGGCAGCGATCAAATCCGGATTGTCGAATACCGCGCCGTACGCGTGGGATAACGCATAGCCGAGCTCGCCGCCTTCATGAATCGACCCCGGGATTTCCGGTGTGGCATGACTGCCGATGCCGCCCGGGAACGAGAACTGGCGGAACAGATGTTTCATGCCCCGGACATCCTGGGAAATATCTGGATAAAGTTCGGAATAGGCGCCTTCAAGATAAGTGTTGGCGACAAGTGCGGGGCCGCCGTGACCAGGGCCGGCGACATAGAGCATGTTTAGGTCGTCGCGCTTGATGATGCGGTTAAGATGCACATAAATGAAATTCAATCCCGGGGTTGTGCCCCAATGCCCCAGTAAACGGAGCTTGATATGTTGTGCAGTGAGTGGTGTTTGCAATAATGGATTGTCCAGCAGATAAATTTGGCCAACCGAGAGATAATTGGCTGCGCGCCAATAGGCATCGATTTTTTGCAGTTCATCGTCGGTCAGGGCTTGTGGATTCTGAGTCATATTGAGTTACCTCGCTAAGCTTAAGTCAAAGAGCAAAATTGCCTTGGTTCATGCTGTGATAAGTTGCAGCGTATGGCGGGCGATGACGATTTCCTCGTCGGTGGGCAAAACCAGAACTTTGACCTGGCTGTCATCGGCACTGATGCGGGCCGCATTGGTCTGATTGGCGGACGCATCGAGTTTGATGCCGAGCCATTTGAGGCGGGCGCATATCTGCGTGCGAATGGCGGCTGCGTGTTCGCCGATTCCGGCCGTGAAAACCAGGCCATCGATTCCCTCCAAGGCGGCCATCATTGCACCGATATGACGGCAAATCTGCCATACGAAAAGATCGACAGCTTGTTTGGCGAGAGGGTGGTCGCTTGCCAGCAGGGTACGCATGTCTGCGCTGATGCCGGACACGCCCAGTAGGCCGGCACGACGGTGTAACAGCTCGGTTAAATGATCATGATCCATCTGTTGCTCGCGCATCAGGTAAAGCAGGACAGCCGGGTCAAGGTTGCCGCAACGCGTTCCCATGGGTAAACCTTCCAGCGGCGTGAAACCCATCGTCGTGGCAAGACTTTTACGCCCTTTCAGCGCGCATAAACTGGCGCCATTGCCAAGATGCGCGACCACAATACGGTTTTCCGCCTGCTCCCCCATGTGGTCAGGCAAAATCTGGGCGATGTATTCATAGGAAAGACCGTGGAAACCATAACGCCTAATTCCGTTGTCTGTCAAATAGCGCGGTAAGGCATAGATTTGTTCAACATCCGGCATGGTGTGATGAAACGCAGTGTCGAAACAGGCTATTTGCCGCATGGCTGGCCGTAGCTGCTGGAGCGCCCTGATTCCCGCCAGACTGTCGGGTTGATGGAGAGGGGCGAGCGGAATTAACTGGAACAATCGTTCCAGGATGGGTTCATCAATAATGACCGGTAGGCTGAACTGCGATCCTCCATGCACGATACGGTGACCTACTGCCGAGGGCTGCTGATTGCCTGCCTGCGTTTGCAGCCATTGTAAAAGCAATTCTATTGCATTTTCATGACAGGAAATATCGACGGATTGTTGCCAGAGCATATCGCCCTGGTCATTCTTGACCTCGAACCGGGAAGCGGTGCCACGGATCTCGATTTTTCCCTGATAGAGCTTTGATAAATTACTGTGCTTCGCCTGATACAGTCCGAATTTGACGCTGGAGGACCCGGCATTGAGGACAAGTATGATTTCGTTCATGTATGCCACCTCCAAATAACGATCTCACCGGTTTTTATGTCTCTAGGAGGCTATCCGAGAATAGACTGATCTACTGCGGACGAGCCTCATTGGTCGGATTTTCCGATCCTTTTCGTTAAATAGAACGACTATTCGCCTCAAATGATCGAAAAATCCAACTCAACCAGCCTCGCCCTCGCTACGATCGCTATTCTCGGACAGCCTCCTAGACTGTTTTCAGTTTCGGTGCGGTGCATGCAATGTATCCTAAAACTGACGAGGGATTATCCTGTGCTGCATACGTCCTGTTGACAATTGTATGACTGCATGTCAGTTTTTGTTAAACCTCGAAATTTCGGCTGGACAGGCTCTGTGTGCGATTTTCAGCTCACGGGGGCAAGACGTCACTTGACTGCAGGGCGATGCCTTTCCACGTGGGCGCCATGTGGCCTGAAAGCTGTGCAACCCGGCGCGTCGCACGATTGCCGTCAATGTGGTGTGCGTGTTTGATGCTGGCCGCTTTGTGACGACTCATCTGCGGCTTGATTGTCATCGAAACGTTCCAATCGCGCCCAGGCGGAGAGCAGCAATGCGCCGGTCAGTCCGGCACCAATGGCGATTTCCGCCAGCGCGATATCGGGCGCGTCCAGACGTATCCAGGCAAGTGCCAGTAGCAAACCAAAAGCGATGTACAAAACAATCGCACGAAATAAATTACGGCCGAATAAGGCAAATCCAGCGGTTAGTAGTAATAGCAACGCAAGCAGAACGTCGAATGCGAGCGTAAGTGCTGTCAGCGTTTCCATGGCAAGATCCTCTTTCGGCGTGCGGTACGGGCAATCAGATGACAGGCGGCGGCGGATGCGAGCAATACCAGCAACCATATCATCAAAAGCTTGCCCACGATAGCCCAATTGTCTGCTTGAATGACAAGTCCCGCGATGATGAGTCCCAATCCTAAATTATCCGCCTTGGTCAGCGCGTGCAGACGGGTGAAGATATCCGGAAAGCGTAGCAGTCCGACAGTGCCGGCGAGGAAGAAAAAAGCCCCTGCCATGAGCAGCAGGATGGTAAGGCTGTCAGCTGGATTCATCTTCTGACTCGGAAATTGTCTGCCAGGCCCGGTGTACGAAAGCTACGACCGTAACCGTTGCCAGTAGCGCGAGCAGCAATGCGGCATCGCGAAATGCGGGCTGTTCGGCCAATTGCGCGAGGATCAGTAAAATGGCGACTGCGGTGGTGCCGAATAGTTGTGCTGCCAACATCCGGTCAGCGGCAGTCGGCCCGCGCAGGATCCGCCACATGCCGGCCATTAATGTCAAAAACAGGAAAAAAGTGATCCATAGATAAATCAAAGTCATGGGAGCCGTTCCATCTGGTTGGAGTCGAGCATGCTCCGGTTGCGTGCATGATAAACAGGCGATTCCGTCGCACCTCGTGGGGTGCGCTTGTAAGTCTGGTCGATGATAGCTATCATGAACAGTCCTGCCGGCCGGTTATGGCTGTGCCTGGGGTCGCCTGCAGGTAAGCGCCAGACAGTTGCGCCACATGCTGCTCCAGCTGGGTGAGTTCACGCCAGTAGTGGCTGCGGCTATCGAGTACATGTACAAACAAATCTGATCCTTCCAGTTCTGCTGCTAGCGTGCCAGGTAATAAACTGACAACATTGGCCATGAAGATTCTCGGAAAGCCTTCGGGCAGGCGCAGCGGATACCTTATCAGAATGGGATCGATGTGCAAACCGGGGCGCAATGCCCGCCAAGCCACATCCACACAGCTGATCAGGGAGCGCTCGATGAAAAATGGTATGAACCGCAGCAAGCCTATCAATGGCCAGGTGCGTGCAGGTATCAGGCGGCGGCTGATTTCCGTGGCCACCATTATCAGGATGCCGCCCAGCCACCAGGCATCGAAATTGCCTTCCGTGAGCGCCCACCACAAAAGCGCGAATATGCTGCCGCGCAAAACCAGGCTGAGTATCATGCTTGATCTTCCTAAGTGAGCCGTTATTTTAGAACCTAATCCTGGGATAGGCGAATGTTATGCGCAGAATCGCGTGCTTCCGGCTATTTGCGCCAGGGCGTGTTCAGGTAAACGCTTAGGCAATAACTGCTTTTGCACTTGCATGACGGGTGTGGCCGGGTGTCCCCATGATCCTGAAAAACTGAAAGTAAGCTGGCCTATGCAGGTGACAGTCAGTGAGACCTACTGAAAAAGTCGGTGGATAGGGCCATTATTCGGGTAATTGCGCCCGAGGGTATAAGGATAAGCTATTCAGCTACCGCATGTCGCGATTCAGGGGCATGCGGCTTTATTTTTTCTGATCGGACGTTTTCGTTCAAACAAAATTGAATTGATCCCGCGAGATCACGTAGTAGAATGGAAGCATTCCGGAAAAAAGAGGCCACTCTAAAACCAAATTTTTGTTTTCGTGTTTTATTGTAATTATTCCGCTTTAGTTTGAATTTTTAGAGAAAGCCAGAGATTTCTGGAAAGCCTGTTGGTTCTTTTTCATAAGGAGATTTGAAAATGAAAACAGTAAATTTGGATTCTTTAGCAAAAGGTGTTCTGCCGTTAGTCGTCGCCGGCATTGTCTCGGGCTGTGGTGGTGAAACAGAGGAAGTCGCCAAACAAGATCAGGATCCCGATAGAGTGGCGGAATTCATTCAGAGTGAAGATGTCATGCCAGAACCCGTTGCGCCCGTCGCGCCAGCGGCACCAGCACCAGCACCCGCAGAGCCTGTGGAGGAAACGCTGGAGTCAATTCTGGAGAAGGCCGATGAAATTATCCAAAGAACTGAATCATCGATTGCTTCCTTGAATGATGTAGATACCACAGCGGAATCGGAAGAAATTGCGGCAGGTGTTGTCGATGAGCCTGTATCTCTGGCGGCATTGGCAACAGAATCCGCCCAGGATACTGCAGAGGCTTTTGAAGATGGTCTTGAAGTCGTCAAGGCAACACCGGAATTGATCCGCAAGGTTCAACGAGCATTAACAGATGCGGGATTTAATCCTGGCGCTGCTGATGGACTGATGGGGCCGCGTACCATGCGTGCACTGACCGATTTTCAGCAGCAACACCAGCTTGCCAAGGGTGAATTGACAAAAGAAACCTTGAGAGAATTGGGTGTGTCTTTCTGAGCGTTATTGCTTGCCGAGAAACCCGGCCTGGCCGGGCATCTCTCAACCGGGCCGACGGATTGGGTCATTACGGGCAGTGAGTGCCTGCGCGTTGAGGGAATCATTCGATGGTCGAGCCTAAAAACCTCAGTTAGATGAGGTTTGGGGTGCATGAGTTTTTATTTCTGACGAGGTGTAATTGCCAAGCTATCGCGCTGTCGCGAAAGTTAAGCTACAGCGTGCTCTAAACAGCACAGCGTGATTCCCCTTTGCCTTGAGTTCAGGATGTCATTTAAATTTGGTTGTTTAATTCAAGCTTTTATTCCTTTCTGATAATGGCTGACTGCGTTTTTAGGTTGAAATGAACCCTTATTGTTATTCTGCCCTCAAATAGAATTCTTTTGCAGAAGTGTGTACAATCTGCGGCCGGTTAGACCATTCTTTCAATAGTTGAGAAATATTTTTCCGTGGCTTTTTTTGTTCAAAAATATGGCGGCACTTCGGTAGGCAGTACGGAGCGCATCAAGAATGTTGCCCGGCGTGCGGCAAAATTTCGTGCCGCAGGGCATGATTTGGTGATCGTTGTCTCTGCCATGAGCGGTGAAACCAACCGTCTCATTTCGCTGGCCAAAGAAATTCAGCCTGATCCTGATCCACGTGAGCTGGACGTCATTCTCTCGACGGGCGAGCAGGTTTCTATCGCGTTGTTGGCGATGGCTTTGCATGGGCTGGGAATCAAGGCAAAAAGCTATACTGGTTCTCAGGTCAGTATTACGACGGATAATGCGCATACCAAAGCACGCATCCTGAAAATCGACGAGGATCGTATTCGTGCCGACCTGGCGGCCGGTTACGTGATCATTGTTGCCGGGTTTCAGGGTAGGGACGAAGCGGGCAATATCACGACATTGGGGCGTGGTGGTTCGGATACGACGGCTGTCGCGCTCGCGGCCGCATTAGGTGCTGATGAATGCCAGATCTATACGGATGTCAATGGTATTTACACGACGGATCCACGGGTTGTGCCAGAGGCTAGGCGGCTAGAGACCATCACATTCGAAGAAATGCTGGAAATGGCGAGCCTGGGTTCCAAGGTATTGCAAATACGATCGGTGGAATTCGCGGGGAAATATAAAGTCAAGCTCAGAGTCCTTTCCAGCTTTGAAGAGGATGGAGAGGGTACGCTGATTACGTTCGAGGAAAATCAAAACATGGAACAGCCCATTATCTCCGGCATTGCATTCAATCGTGACGAGTCGAAAATTACGATCGTGGGCGTACCTGATCATCCTGGCATTGCATATCAAATACTGGGCCCTGTGGCGGATGCCAATATCGATGTGGACATGATCATCCAGAACGTTGGTCATGACGGGACAACTGACTTCTCGTTTACCGTCAATCGCAACGAATATGCCAACACCATGAAGATTCTGGAGGAGCAGATATTGCCCCACATTGGTGCGCGCGAAGTGATAGGCGGCAATAGAATCGCCAAAGTCTCGGTGATCGGCGTCGGTATGCGCTCCCATGCCGGTATCGCCAGCAAAATGTTCCGTGTCCTGGCGGAAGAAGGTATCAATATTCAAATGATCGCAACGTCAGAAATCAAGGTTTCTGTTGTGGTGGATGAAAAATATATGGAGCTTGCCGTGCGCGTGCTGCACAAGGCGTTTGAACTTGATCAGGCAAAGTAACATAGACATCCAAAAACATGCTAACATTAAAGACTCGCTGACATGCGGGCAATCGCCTGCTGTTGCGCAAGTCTTCTTCGGAGAGGTGGCCGAGTGGTCGAAGGCGCTCCCCTGCTAAGGGAGTATAGGCTCAAAAAGCTTATCGAGGGTTCGAATCCCTCTCTCTCCGCCAGTTTCATATCCTTGCAAGTCCGCAGAAACCAATAAACAAGCGCATTTGCAAGAATTAATTGTCCGTAGTTATTCTGGCTTATCCGTTTGCATCCAGCCTAAAACAGGGGTGGCTTTAGGGGTAACATTTTTCACAACTGCACAAGTTACCCCACTAAGTAAGAATCAAAGGGGTCGGATTCGATTGATTTCTTATAATTGCTATTGATTCGTTACCCTGTTGATTTTGAAACTTTCTTGATCTGCCGAACTTATTGGTGCCCCATGAAAATAGCTCATGGAATTATTCTTCTATTTTTTACTCATGGCAAAGTAGCTCGTCATCAGATTCCGGTAGTTTGGGATGTAGCTGGATAATAATGCGCCCAAACCTTCAACATCGTTACGCCAGTCTCGATGAAGCTCGCAAGCCACACCGAACCAGTTCATTAACTGCACCCCGGCAGACTGCATTCTCATCCAAGACGCGTTACGGGTCACTGTATTGAAAGTGCCGGAAGCATCGGTAACAACGAACACTTCATAGCCTGCCTCCACAGCGGATAATGCCGGAAAGGCCACGCACACTTCAGTCACCACACCCGCTATGATGAGTTGTTTACAGCCAGTCTTTTTGACTGCATCGACAAACTCTTCATTATCCCACGCATTAATGTTGCCAGGACGCGCAACATAAGGGGCTGCGGGAAAGATTTCCTTGATTTCCGGAACCAGCGGTCCATTTGGACCCTCTTCAAAGCTTGTTGTTAGAATTGTTGGCAGTTCAAAATACTTCCCACAGGCGGCTAGCGCGAGCACGTTGTTTTTAAATTCATTAGGTGAAAAATCTTGCACCAGAGAAATCAAACCGGATTGGTGATCCACCAACAGTAATGCAGCATCATCCCTGGAAAGCCGGTTATATTTAAAATCCTTATTCAATTTCATACTCCTCTGTGGTTAATTAAAATATACGATGATCATGAATTGGTTTGTGAGGCAGTCCTCCCGCCCACTGCCAAGCATCAAGCAGCTCACTGAATGGAAATCCTGGATTCAATATAATGCATAAAATCGGTCACTGATGATCTTCCCGTCTTGCCAATGCTGAACCGCCACCTGATCGAATTTCTTGTGACCAAGGTCCTGGTGCTTATACTCAAAACACCATTCCGTCATCGTCACGTTTTCACCCACAGCTGTCGATATGATCTCTGATTTCAACCACGCTTCCACGCCTTCAAACATTTCTGATTCACGTTTCTTGGCTTGCTCCAGGCCTTCAGCCACCACATCATTTTTTTCGATGACAACACAATTAGCGTGGTAGTACTTATCCATTGATTCCAATATCTCTCCTTTCAGAATCATGCGATTCAAGTCATTCAATTTTTCTTGCAAGGTCATTCTCATCTCCATGCACACTCAAAAACGTTACCCTTCACCCCGCTAACAAATCCTGGCTGAAGGTACTATATGCCCCATCTTACCGCTTTGGTAATCCGCTATCGCCTGACGAATTTCGTCCTGAGTGTTCATGACAAAGGGGCCACTTCCAACGATCGGTTCCTGTATTGGTTTGCCACTAAGCAACAATACGGTTGCGTTTTGTGCGTAATCGATATGAACGTGATCACCTGCCGGATCGAGCACGGCAATTTCCGCTGCGCCAATCGTTTCAGAACCATTCATCTGAATTGCGCCCTTGAGTACCGCAAGCAAGGTATTGTAGCCATCAGGGACATTAAGGATGATTGGTTGCTCGCTCTCAAGACGCATATCCCAAATATGAATTGGCGTAAACGTCTGGGCGGGCCCTGCAAGCCCATCGAACTCTCCTGCGATGACTCGTATGCTACCTTGGTCACCAGGTAGCTTGGCGGAGGGAATTTGATTATTCAGGATGCTTTGATAATGCGGTGGAGACATTTTATCCTTGGCAGGCAAGTTGACCCATAGCTGGACGGCTTCAAATAAACCACCCCGTTTAGCAAAATTCTTACCATGAAATTCCTCATGCACGATGCCAGATGCTGCCGTCATCCATTGCACGTCACCAGGCCCTATTATCCCTCCACCACCGGAACTGTCGCGATGCTCAACTTCTCCACTATAAACAATAGTCACCGTCTCAAAACCACGATGCGGATGCTCTCCGACACCGAGGCGCTTGCTTGTCGGCAAAAATTCCTCGGGGCCAGCGTAATCAAACAGCAGAAAAGGGCTGATCATTGGCCCAAGTTTTGGATAACTGAACAGTGTCCGCACAGGAAAGCCATCACCCACCCAGTGACGGTCAGTTTTACGTTCGATGAATCGCAACTTTTTTTCGGATAATCCAGGACTTTTTGCTAACATTTGCAGCCTCCTTTTTCGCTAACCCGGTAAAAATTTGAGATCGGGCCATGTGTTCATAATGACGCATGATGTGATTCAATGCGTTAAGATTACACTTTTCCCTCCTGGTTGAAAATTGCCGCTTCTTCGAAATTTGCGTTCGGAAATACAGAACAATGCAACATCGATTTGATGACATCCTTGCTTTCTTACAAGCGATAGAAACTCATAGCATTAGTGCGGCTGCGCAGCGACTGGGCTTGTCAAAGTCTGTTGTTAGTAAGCGTATCAGTGATCTTGAAACCAAGTTGAAAGTTAAATTGTTGCACCGATCCACCCGAGGGGTGGTTGCAACCGATAAAGGTGCTGCATTCTACCAACGCGCTCGTGCCATCATGCAGCAGCTTGACCAAGCATCGGAGGCGCTGTTAGAACAAGATGAAGATTTATGTGGAGTACTGCGTATTGCAGCGCCAATGTCTTTTGGAACAAGCTATCTTGGGCCAATTTTATTTTCGTTTATCAACCACTATCCACGCCTGAAACTTGCACTTGAGCTAAATGATCAGATTACTGATCTGTCTGGCGAGGGTTACGACCTTGGAATTCGTATTGGACGACTGCGCGATTCAACGCTAATAGCGCGCAAATTAGCTGTTAGCCGTCGCATAGCTTGTTGTAGTCCGGCTTATGCCCAGCGAGCTGGCTTGCCTGTCACCATTGAAGAGCTTGCCAATCATGCTTGCATCGGCTATTCAAATGTTTCGCCCAGCCAGATTTGGCAATTCGAGTCAGCAGAACCCGGCGGGCCCCCCGTCCGTTGGTAGTGCGCAGCAGGATTGTCATTAACAATGGTGAATCCATGCGAGATGCGGCCATTGCAGGACTGGGGATTGCCATTCTTCCTCTATTTATCGCCTCCAAGGCGTTGATGGAGGGCCGGCTAATCAACGCCCTACCTTCTGCAAACCCTGTAGCTGACACAATTTACGCAGTCTATCCACTAAACCGTCATGTCCCAAAGAAAGTCCGGATTGTGATTGATCACTTAGTTACCATGTTTCACAGGAATTTGCCCTGGGAAAAAGATTTGCAGCTATAGACTATTATAGAATCAAGGGGGCGTGCACCAGCACAAACTGGCAAGTGATAGCTGGTGAAAGTTAAATACAAGAAAGAAGTAGCAAATCATCTTGGCCCCGAGTCATGCGGGCCAACAAGGCCTAGTACTCCGTTCCGCCAAACCGCTTACATGAAATCGCGCCTTCGCCTGTCATGCGTTGTTGCAAATCCTCGCCATAGCTACGGCTATGACTGCGGTTTGCGCCTAGCCTGGCAGGCGAATCCATCGATTTCATTTGTAAGCTAATTGACGGAACGGAGTACTAGGCAGTGATCAATTCAAGGCTAGAATAGAGCGACAACTGAAGCGGCGTGTCTCACCCACGCCAAGGGGGAATCACAAATATGAAGATTATCGACGGAAAGCCATGATCAACCAAGTCTGATCCCATAGATTGGGTTATGTTCATCTGGTAGAGGAGAAAGCTATGACATGGGCAGAAAAAAGAATCCACGCCTATCGCGAAGGTCAACCAGCGACATTTATCGAGCGGTTGATTCTGAGTTTTACCCATCCAATTGCGCTGCTGTTGGCGATGATTGGGCTGCTGATGCTGATTGGCGGCCTATGGCTGCATGCCTGGCCATGGATTGGTGCAGGTGTAGCCGTATACTTGTTGGGTTTGGGGTACGGCTATTTCAGGGGTTGGCCTGACAGGAAGCTTGAATCCTACCGGTGCGGCGGGCAGGCGGGCTGGCTGGACCAGCGGATCCTGGAACATGCGCATCCACTGCATCTTGTTTTTGCGGCCGCTGGGTTCATCATGATCATCTTTGGTCTCTGGGTGCATGGCTGGCTCTGGATTGTCGCCGGCATCCTCCTGAACTTTGCCGGCCATGTCTATACCTGGCTGATAAAATAAACCCTTGCGATTCTGACAGCTACGGCAGGCTGGTCTTTTGGCCTGCGGCTTGATATCCTACCACATCCACCTGATTGCTGTTCCGGCGGCAGGCTGTTGCGTGACCGCCCTTTGGGGCGTCTTGGAAATGCTAAAGGCGGCAATGAAGGCTGCGGTCCCCTTTGTCCCTGGGCGTTCGTGCAGCAGATCGCTTTCTGTATAATAGTG
Source organism: Nitrosomonas sp. ANs5 (assembly GCF_050584665.1). Taxonomy (NCBI): domain Bacteria; kingdom Pseudomonadati; phylum Pseudomonadota; class Betaproteobacteria; order Nitrosomonadales; family Nitrosomonadaceae; genus Nitrosomonas; species Nitrosomonas sp. ANs5. The sequence goes on along the minus strand of NZ_JBEUDO010000012.1, from coordinate 18,456 downwards.
CGGTTTCGAATGTAGGTCTGCCTCGCATCTGATTTGTTTCCCCCCGAGATTTTGTTGATGAAAACTCATGTCCGCGTGTTTGCGCTCGGCTTCCCTATTATGTTGCTTGGATTATTGTTCAGCCTGCTGGCGCACGCGGATGAGGAAGAGCCGGAAAGTCCATGGTCTGGCTCGGCCCGGTTTGGTTACTTGGCCACCTCGGGCAATACCAATACAGACAGCATCAATGGGCGGATGTCGGTGAAATACCGGCCTGGATCATGGAAGTATGATGCCTTTGCTGGCGGTCTGGGTGCCCGTGAGGATGGGCGCACGACGGCTGAGGCCTACGATGCTGGTGGTGGTGTGACTTATGATTTCAACAAGTTCGATTATGCGTTTGGTCGCGTCAACTGGCGCAAAGATAGATTCGGTGGCTTCAAGCAGCAAATCAGTGAGGCGATCGGATACGGTCGCCGGCTGGTCAACCTGCCCCGGCAGCACCTTAACGTCGAGATCGGTGCCGGTGCGCGGCAGTCCAGGCGGCGTACCGATGAAAATTTGAACGAGGGGATTTTGCGGCTGGCTACCGATTACGAATTCCGTTTTAATGATGTGGCGGCATTCAATTTCGACCTGGCCATGGAAAGCGGCTCCCATAATACCTTTGCCGAGGGCGTGGCAGCGATAAAGACCAAGCTGCTGGGCGCCTTAGGTATGGTGGCCTCCTACAAAGTTCGTCACAATTCCAATGTGCCTGCCGGAAACACCCGAACAGATACCTTCACGGCAATATCGTTGGAATATAAATTCTGAAACCGACGTGCCCATTTCGTCGGTGCTTGATTTGACGAGTGACTATCCTGAGCTTCGTACATCCTGCTGAAAATTGTATAGAGGCGTCATGTGTTGTTAGGCTATTTCTAGAAAATTACTGAGGAATATTATGTCCAGTACATCCAATTTGCTTGCATCTTTTGATTTGCATGGTTTGAAACTTGGGAATCGTGTTGTCATGGCGCCCATGACACGTGCCCGTGCTGGCGTGGCGCGCCTGCCGAACAGGCTTATGGCGGAATATTATGCGCAGCGCTCATCGGCTGGATTGATTATTTCCGAAGCGACCTCCATTTCCGAGCAGGGCAACGGCTGGAACGAATCGCCTGGAATATACACCGAGGAGATGGTGGCTGCCTGGAAGCTGGTGACCGCTGCGGTACATGCCAAGGGCGGAAAGATTTTTCTGCAGCTCTGGCATTGCGGGCGGGCTTCGCATAGCAGTTTTCATGATGGGAAGCCCGCCGTAGCACCTTCACCCGTCAGACTGAATGCCGACTATATTGCTACGCCCGAGGGGAAAGCCGCTACTGAAACGCCGCGTTCACTTGAAATCGATGAAATACCTGCAGTGGTCGATGATTATCGCAGTGCTGCTTTGCGCGCGCAGGCGGCGGGCTTTGACGGTGTCGAGGTGCACGCGGCCAATGGCTATTTGCCGGATCAATTCCTGCAGTCGAAAACCAATCACCGCACCGATGCGTACGGTGGCAGCATCGAGCGCCGCTATCGTTTTCTGCATGAAATCGTACATGCCATCTGTGAAGTGTTGCCATCTGGCAGGGTCGGCGTGCGCCTTTCTCCTAACGGATCATTCAACGACATGGGGTCGCCCGATTTCCGCGAACAATTCACTTATGTCGCTGAACAGTTGAACCCATTCGGCCTTGCTTATTTGCATGTCATGGATGGACTGGGCTTCGGTTTTCATGAGCTGGGCGAGCCCATGACACTGAGCGATTTTCGCAAAGTTTTTAATGGGCCCTTGATAGGAAACTGTGGCTACACCCAGGCGAGCGCGGAAGCCGCCATTGCTGCTGGCCATGCTGATTTGATCGCCTTCGGCCGGTCATTTATCAGCAATCCCGACTTGGTAGAGCGTTTTCGCCAGCATATGCCCCTCAGCCCGGATGCCGACATGGCGGATTGGTATAGCCCTACCGGGGCAAAAGGCTATACTGATTTTCCGGAGCTTGCTTCAGCGTGAATGAGGGGCAGTTTGAAGGTGCAAGACTTTGCGCGGATGGGAAAGCAGGACAATAAAAAACCCGGAAAACCGGGTTTTTTATTGTCCTTAAGAAGGGGGTGAGATTATTTCACCACCTGAATATTTGACGCCTGCAGGCCTTTGGGGCCAGTGGTGACGTCAAAAGTCACTTGTTGATTTTCTGAGAGCGATTTGAAGCCAGAATTTTGAATCGCGGAGAAGTGTGCAAAAAGATCATCACCTCCATCAGCAGGTGTGATAAATCCAAAACCTTTGGCGTCATTAAACCATTTAACAGTACCAGTTGCCATAATACGCATCCTTGCGATAATTTTTAAAAAGGGCGGTTGCCCGGTGTGACGAGGATCAAGACTCGGAGCTGACAAACTGGGATACCGCTAATAGTGGTACTACGTAAGTGCTGTCATACTTTGAAAACCCGTTACAGACAGTATGAACCGTTAGGTTAACAAACGCAAGCGAATTTTTTGCAGGAGGACATTGTTCAGCATACTTCCTTGAGTGATCCACCCGGATCGATAAGTTCGATCCGGGTGGATCACTGGTTTGCCAGTGTATCAGCTGCCCAATAAAGGGCTGGCCGGGTATTCCAATGCCTCTTTGATGGCGACCAGCGACAGTACCGCTTCGCGGCCATCGATGATGCGGTGGTCATAGGAGAGCGCCAGGTAGTTCATGGGGCGGATAACGATCTGGCCATGTTCCACGACCGGACGCGGCTTGGTCGCGTGAATGCCGAGGATCGCGCTTTGCGGTGGATTGATGATCGGCGTGGAGAGCATCGAGCCGAATACACCGCCATTCGTGATGGAAAAGGTTCCACCGGTCAATTCCTCGATCGTGATTTTGCCTTCCTGTGCGCGTTTGGCCATGTCGGCGATTTGTTGTTCGATTTCGGCCAGGGTGAGTTGGTCGGCATCGCGGAGGATCGGGACGACGAGGCCGCGCGGGCTGGCTACGGCTATACCAATGTCGTAGTATTCATGATAAATGATGTCGTTCCCGTCTACCGAGGCATTCAGGATCGGGAATTTCTTGAGGGCGGCGACGACCGCTTTGACAAAGAACGAGGTGAAGCCCAGCTTGATGCCATGTTCCTTCTCGAAAGCATCCTTGTAACGTGCGCGCAAGTCCAGAATCGCTTGCATGTTGACTTCATTGAACGTGGTCAGAATGGCGGCGGTAGACTGGGATTGGACCAGCCGCTCGGCGATGCGCATGCGCAAACGCGTCATGGGAACACGCTTTTCGGGGCGCTCTGGTTTTGTGGCAGCAGGTTCGCTTTGAGGTGGCTTGGAAGAGGTGCCGGACTCAGCCTCGGCGAGTTGCGGTGTGGGCGTTTCCTTTCTGCTTTTGACATACTCCAGGATATCTTCCTTGGTAATCCTGCCGCCGCGACCGCTGCCATGAATGGTCTCGATCTCTTGGGCGCCGAGCTGGTGTTCCGCCGCGGCTTTTTTGGCGGCGGGCATGAGTGCCGGTATGGATGACGGAGGTTCCGCCGCAGTCTCTGGTGGCTGACCCGCATCGGCCTGCTCTTCCTTGGCAACAGGTTCTGGGGTCTCGGCGGCAGCGGTTTTTGCTGCGGGTTCAGTGCTCTCCTGCGCAGCGGGTTTTTCATCTTGTGCTTCGGTATCAATGCGGGCGATGATTTCCTCGCTGGTCACGGTAGCGCCGTCATCCTTAATGATTTCTGCCAATGTGCCGGATTGCGGCGCGGGCAGTTCCAGTACGACCTTGTCGGTTTCGATGTCGACCAAGTTCTCGCCACGCTCAACCGTTTCACCTTGCTTTTTGTGCCAGCTGATCAGAGTGGCTTCCGCCACCGATTCAGATAGCGCGGGGACTTTGACTTCGATCAGCATGATGTTCTCCTTAATTTTTAACCCGGGATCCTGGATGATTGTGAGTTTTATAATTTGTCGCGAAATGCCGCTTCGATGGCCTGTTTCTGCAATAGCCTGTCCAGCGCGAGATAGCCGACCGAGGGTGAGGCCGATGATGGCCGCAATGCATAGCCGAGTGTTTGATCGTCCCGCATATGGCGCAATAAATAGTGCTGGATGCGGTGCCAGGCCCCCTGGTTGCCAGGTTCTTCCTGACACCAGACCACTTCCTGTGCCTGACTATAGCGATCGATTTCAGCCTGAAAGTCGTCGTGGGGAAACGGATAAAGCTGCTCCAGGCGGATGATCGCCATATCGGTAATATTGTGCTCGCGCCGATAGGTAATCAGCTCGTAGTAGATTTTGCCGCTGCAGGCAATGATGCGTTTAACTTTGTCGGCATCGAGCGCTTCCGTTTCGGGAATGATAGCCTGGAAGTGGCCATCGGCCAGATCTTCCAGGGAAGAGACCGCTCCCTTGTGACGCAGCATGCTTTTGGGCGACATGATGACCAACGGTTTGCGGAGCGGCCGAAGCATTTGTCTGCGTAATAAATGAAAGATTTGCGCGGGCGTCGAGGGGATGCATACCTGAATATTGTATTCCGCACACAGCTGCAGAAACCGCTCCAGCCGTGCCGAAGAATGCTCCGGGCCCTGGCCCTCGTAACCATGCGGAAGCAGCATGACCAGACCGCACAGTCGTCCCCATTTCGCTTCGCCAGAAGAGATGAATTGATCGATCACAACCTGTGCGCCATTGGCGAAATCGCCAAACTGTGCTTCCCAGATTACGAGATCATTGGGTTGCGCGGTGGCGTAGCCGTATTCGAAACCCAGCACAGCTTCCTCGGACAACATCGAATCGATGATGACAAAACTGGGTTGCTTGGGTGCAATATGGCGCAATGGGACATAGGTGCCATCTTCCCATTGGTCCTGTTCGCGTTTCTGATCATGCAGCACGGCATGACGATGAAAGAAAGTGCCGCGACCACAATCCTGCCCGGAAATCCGGATCGGGTAGCCATCCTTGAGCAAAGCAGCATAGGCCAGATTTTCAGCCATACCCCAGTCGATCGGCAGATTGCCATCGCCCATTTTGCGTCGATCCTCAATAATCTTCTCAACCCTGGAATGTAATTTGAAGGTGGAAGGAATATCGGTCAGACGTTCAGCCAGATATTTCAGATCTTTGAGTGCGACCCCGGTTTTGACCGGCTTGTTCCATTTGACCGGTTTCAGGAAGGGTGCCCAGTTGACGGCATGAGGGGGCTTGTAGTCATAGCAGATGTTGGGATTGGGGTTGTGGCCTGAATCCATCGCGTCCTGGTAGGACTGCACCATGGCCGCCACAGCGGCTTCGTCGATCACGCCATCCTGGATGAGCTTGTCGGCATAAAGCTTGCGTGTGCCGGGGTGTTTGCGGACGACACGATACATGGACGGCTGGGTGACCATCGGCTCATCCTGCTCGTTATGACCCTGGCGGCGGAAGCAGACCAAGTCAATCACAATATCTTTGTGAAACTGCATGCGGTAATCCAGGGCGATTTCGGTCGCCAGTACAACGGCTTCCGGGTCATCTCCATTGACATGGAGAACCGGTGCGTCGATCATTTTGACGACGTCCGTGCAATACAGTGTGGAGCGGCTATCGCGTGGATCGGATGTGGTAAAGCCAATCTGATTGTTGATGATGACGTGAATGGTGCCGCCTGTGGCATAGCCGCGGGTTTGCGACAGATTCAAGGTTTCCATCACAACGCCCTGGCCAGAGAATGCGGCATCGCCATGCAGCAGGACTGGAATGACCAGATCGCCAACTTTGTCACCCAGGCGATGCTGCCGAGCGCGTACGGATCCTTCTACTACCGGGTTGACGATTTCAAGATGGGAGGGGTTGAACGCCAGCGCTATGTATAGAATGCCGCCAGGTGTCATGACAGCGGATGAAAAACCCTGGTGATATTTGACGTCGCCGGAAGTCAATGCTTGCGGATGCTTGCCTTCAAATTCCTGGAACAGCTCGGAAGGCATTTTCCCCAGCGTATTGACCAGCACATTCAGGCGCCCACGGTGCGCCATGCCCATGGCGATTTCCTGTACACCGATTGTGCCGGCGTGTTGCAGGAGTCTGTCCAGTAACGGAATAAGGCTTTCATTGCCCTCTCCGGAGAAACGTTTCTGGCCGACATAGCGATTATGCAGATACTTTTCCAATCCTTCCGCAGCAGTCAGTCTTTCCAGAATATGGCGTTTATATTCTGGGGGGAAATTGGGCTGGGAGGCAACCGATTCGAGCCTGTTCTGTATCCAGCGCTTCTGTTTGAGATCGGCTATGTACATGTATTCCGCGCCTATGCTGCCGCAATAAGTTTGCTGCAGACGCTGCAATATTTCGCGCAAGGTGGCCCGTTCCGGGCCGACCAGTGAGCCGCTGTTGAATACCTGGTCCAGATCGCCATCACTCAAGCCATGAAAACCTGGATCGAGCTCGGGTACATCCTGTTTCTGTTGCAAATTGAGCGGGTCCAGCGCTGCTCTGCGTGCGCCCAGGAAGCGATAGGTGTTGATCAACTGCAGTACGGCAACTTGCTTGCGCTCTTTGATTTCGGTGCTCGCCAACTGTGCGGCAGTCTGCCGTTCTTCCGGTAGGGTGGCTGCTGGCTGGGTGGTCGCCGGTCGTGTCAGCGACTGGACAATGGGAGAGTGCGGTACATCGCGCACGGAGATTGTTTCTGTTTGTTGCAGTGAATCAAAATACTGATGCCATTCGGTGGGCACACTGGCCGGATTGTCCAGATATTGCTCATATAGCGCTTCGATAAAAGCCGCGTTAGCCCCAAACAGCATCGAGTTTTTTAGAAATTGTTTCATCGCAATTATATCCAGGGCCTGTGAAGAATTTCTCAACCTATGTCCCAAGCATAAAGTGCTTGATGCGCGAAGATAGGAATTGCCTGGCAAGGAGGCGGGGAGCGAGTGCCGCTTCTCTTGCTCTTAGCCTGTACAGTATAGGTATTCACAGGTTCTTATCAATTCAAGAAAATAGTGATTATCATGGCATATCTCTGCGGGGTGCGCCAACGTATAGTTGGCGAGGCCGGCCGATTTTTTGTTCCGGGTCCGAAATCATTTCATTCCACTGGGCGACCCAGCCAACGGTGCGCGCCATGGCAAATATGGATGTGAACATGGATGTTGGAATGCCTAGCGCACGCTGCACGATTCCGGAATAGAAATCAACGTTGGGATAGAGTTGCTTGGAAATGAAATAGTCATCTTCCAGTGCGATTCTTTCCAGTTCCAGCGCGAGTTTGAATAACCGGTCATTGTGCAATCCCAATTCATTCAGAACTTCATGGCAGGTTTCTCGCATCAGATTGGCGCGAGGATCAAAGTTTTTGTAAACCCGATGTCCAAAGCCCATTAGCCGGAAAGGATCATTCTTGTCCTTGGCCCGATTGATGTATTCGTTGATACGCGAGACATCGCCGATTTCCTCCAGCATATTGAGACAGGCCTCGTTTGCGCCGCCATGCGCCGGTCCCCATAGGCAGGCAATGCCTGCCGAGATACAGGCAAACGGATTGGCGCCACTTGAACCGGCCAGGCGGACGGTCGAAGTGGAGGCATTTTGTTCATGATCCGCATGCAGGATCAGAATGCGATCCATCGCCCGCGCAATGACAGCATTGGGCACGTATTTTTCGGCCGGCGTGGCGAACATCATGTGCAGGAAATTTTCCGTGTAGTCCAGATCGTTACGCGGATAGACGAAGGGCTGTCCAATATTGTATTTATAGGCCATGGCCGTGATCGTCGGTAGCTTGGCGATCAGGCGGAATGCGGATTGTTCGCGATGCAGCGCATCGGAGATGTCCATGGCTTCATGATAGAAAGCGGAGAGTGCGCCCACCACGCCGACCATGACGGCCATCGGGTGTGCGTCGCGCCGGAAGCCACTGAAGAACTTGACCAGTTGCTCATGCAGCATGGTGTGATTCTTGATGGTCTGCACAAATTGCTGTTTCTGGTCCGGGGTGGGTAATTCTCCGTTCAGTAGTAAATAGGAAACTTCGATGAAGTCGCAGCGAGTTGCCAATTGCTCGATTGGGTAGCCGCGATAAAGCAGCACGCCTTTGTCGCCATCGATGAACGTGATAGCTGATTTACTGCTGGCTGTAGAAACAAAACCAGGGTCATAGGTGAATACATCACCCTTGGCGTAGAGCGAGCGGATATCGACGACATCAGGGCCCTCACTACCAGACAGAATGGGTAGTTCAATGGTTTCTTTGCCTTCACCCAGTGACAAGGTGGCTATGTTTTGTGGGGGCATAATTTTCTCCATTTATCCTAAAATTGACGCTGGGAAGCTGACCGGGGACAAAACGATGTATGGTCGGACGCTATTTGGGTTTAATTTTCCGCTCATGCGGTCAATTAAATGCATGTTCACCGCACAGTGCCTGCAAATTTTCGGGGCAGCTTCTTGGGCTTATGCTTAGTCAGTTTGGGGTTAACTTTGTTGCAAAAGTTTCAACAAAGGTTTCAATGCCTTATCGGGCGCATCGCTATTGCCTATAATCATATCCCACAGATCATGATCGGGAAGTGACAGTAATGTTTCCAGCTGTTCATGCTGGTGTTCGTCCAGTCGCGCGTAATGCTTGTCGATAAAACGCTGTAATACGATATCCAGCTCCAGCATGCCACGACGGCAGCGCCAACGCATGCGGGCCTGGTGGTTCATACGGTTTTATTCAACATCATGGTTTTGATTTTGCCTATGGCGCGAGTAGGATTCAGCCCCTTGGGACAGGCATCGACACAGTTCATGATGGCATGACAGCGGAACAAACGATAGGGATCTTCCAAGTTGTCCAGACGTTCGGCCGTGGCCTGGTCGCGGCTGTCAGCCAGAAAACGATATGCCTGTAGCAATCCGGCCGGACCGACGAATTTATCGGGATTCCACCAGAACGAAGGACAGGCCGTAGTGCAGCACGCGCACAGAATACACTCATAGGCACCATCGAGCAATGCCCGTTCCTCTTGTGACTGTAAGCGTTCAGTCTCGGGAGGGGGATCATTATTGATCAAATAGGGCTTGATCGAATCGTATTGCTTGAAGAACTGGGTCATGTCGACGATCAGGTCCCGAATGACCGGTAGTCCAGGCAGGGGCCGGATCTCGACCGGCTCGCGCAGTTCGGCAAGGGGCGTAATGCAGGCGAGGCCATTGCGGCCATTGATGTTCATTGCATCGGAACCACAAACGCCTTCCCGGCAGGAGCGCCGCAGACTCAGGCTGTCGTCGACAGTCTTGATGCGGATCAGCGCATCCAGCAGCATTCTGTCCGTGGGGGCCAGCTCGATGTCGTAATCCTGCATGTAAGGTTTTTCATCCTTGTCCGGATCAAAACGGCTGATCGAAAATTGCATGGCACACTCCTTTTTTTCGTTCACATATGATCTATTGATGAGCAAAGCGCAAACTTTTGCTGATGATGCGAAGGCTTTGGCGATTGCGGTTCGCGCCAGGGAAATTGATCGGGCTCGTCATCATGGGGCACATGACGCTTGAGCATTGCGTGATGCCTTGTTTGCTGGATGGCTTGGTCACGTTAACCATGGTCCATGCCGATTCGTTTGGTTTTCCCTGGGGCAGCGGACGCATTCGATATAGATAATCTATCCCTTTGTCTTGTGATTTTACAGGGAATTGCGTTTGTTCGACTACTGTCTTGTAGGATTATTGCCCATCAGCTGATTTCACTGAGCATCCGTTGAGTCGGTCGAATCAACTTGTTTGACGATGAACTGTTTGACTTGATTGGCATCGGGTGCCATGCGCTCGAAACGTTGTGGAAGGTTCTCGAGATTGTTAAATCCACTCGGGCATGGGGGTTCGAATCCAACCGCTTCCCGGATACTTTCAGCGAATTTAACCGGCAGGGCTGTCTCCAGGCAAATCAATGGCACATCCTTTTCGCGGAACGCCATGCCTACTTTCAACCCATCGGCGGTATGGGTATCGACAAGAATCTGATATTTCTGGTAGTACTCGCGAATGGTGGCGATGCGTGCGGCATGATGACTGGCACCGGAAACAAAGCCGAAATCCTTTGTTTTGGTCCACAAAGCGGTGCCGAACAGATCGAACGAGCTGCCCTGGTCGACCGACTTCCAAAGTTCCTTGAGGCGCATGGCGTCACGGCCGGTCAAATCAAAGATGAAGCGTTCAAAGTTGGATGCCTTTGAAATGTCCATCGATGGGCTGCTGGTATGTCTGGTTTCAACAGTGGTGCGCGGCCGGTACAATCCAGTCCGGAAAAATTCGTCCAGTACGTCATTCTCATTGGTTGCCAGGATCAGATGCTTGATCGGCAGACCCATCATGCGCGCGACATGACCTGCGAAAATATTGCCAAAGTTGCCAGACGGCACCGAAAAGGAGACCTGTTCCTGGCTTGAGCCAGTGACTGCAAAATAAGCTTTGAAGTAATACACAATTTGGGCGGCAATTCGTGCCCAGTTGATCGAGTTGACGGTGCCGATATGATATTTCTGCTTGAAGGCCCGGTCATTGCTGACTGCCTTGACGATATCCTGGCAATCATCGAACACGCCCTCTATCGCGATATTGAAAATATTTTTGTCCTGCAGTGAAAACATTTGCGACGTCTGGAAACCGCTCATTTTGCCGTAGGGCGAAAGCATGAATACACGGATACCACGTTTGCCGCGCATGGCATATTCAGCGCTGGAACCGGTATCGCCTGAGGTTGCGCCCAGAATATTCAGTTCGTCATGGTTTTTTGCCAGAATATATTCAAACAGATTCCCGAGTAACTGCATCGCGATATCTTTGAACGCCAGCGTCGGACCATTGGACAGTCGCAGCAAATGCAGGCCAGGTTCAAGGGTTTGCACCGGTGTGATATCGTGGCTGCCGAACGCCTCTGGCGTGTAGGTGCGTGTGATCAGCGCACGCAAATCCTCGGCGGGAATATCATCCATGAACAGGGACAGGATTTTGAAGGCAAGCGCCGGATAATCGAGCGGCCGCCAGGATTCCAGTTCGGACGTGTCTATTTGCGGATAAGTTTCGGGGATGGTCAGTCCACCGTCCGGGGCCAGCCCGGTCAGCAGGATTTCACTAAAAGTTCTGGGCGGCATGCCGCCCCGGGTCGAAAGATAACGCATACTCACCTATAAAATGGGATGTCAACGATAGGGGACGCCTTGCCGAAAGCGTAGCCCGGATATGTCAGGGAGAAATTCGAGTTCAATAGAGGGCGCCTCTAAAAATCCATATTTCGTCACAATACGTCGTTGTTCACAAAAAATGTCCCCTTACATATCCATCATATGCTGCGTCAACATTTTTTGTTCCCGCCTCGTCTTGTTTAAAACTCTGAATTTTTAGAAGTGCCCTAGGAGGCTGTCCGAGAATAGACTGATCTACTGCGGACGAGCCTGATTGGCTGGATTTTACGATCCTTTTCGTTAAATAGAACGATTATTCGCCTCAAATGATCGAAAAATCCAACTCAACCAGCCTCGCCCTCGCTACGATCGCTATTCTCGGACAGCCTCCTAGAAATTCAGAACAGTTTATACGGATGCTAGCTGTTGAGCTCTTCGAGCCGGATCCGGATGATTTTGCCAGCCATGACCGGCAGACTTTGTATTCTTTCTGCGGCCGTATTGACATTCTTTTCCACAGTTTTGTGTGTGAGCATGATGATGTTGACCTTGCCTTCTTCATCGGCATGTTCCTTCTGCACCATGGCGCTGATCGAAATGCCACATTCTGCCAGGATGCGTGTGACGTCAGCCAGAACGCCGGGTTTATCCATGACTTGCAGCCTTAGATAATAGGCTGTTTCTACCGCCTCCATGGACACAATGGGCGTGTCGGACAGCTGTTCGGGAAGGAACGCGAGTGCCGGGACGCGGTGTTCCGGGCTGGCGGTGAACAAGCGGGTGACATCGATCAGATCGGCAATGACTGCGCTGGCAGTCGGTTCAGCTCCGGCGCCCGCGCCATAATAAAGCGTTGGGCCGACCGCATCGCCTTTGACAATGACTGCGTTCATCACGCCTTCTACGTTGGCAATCAGACGCTTGACCGGTATCAATGCTGGGTGTACGCGCAATTCAATGCCACTGGATACACGTTTGGTAATGCCGAGTAGCTTGATGCGATAGCCGAGTTCCTCTGCATAGCGTATGTCGTCATTGGCAAGTTGTGTGATCCCTTCGATATAGGTTTGATCGAACCGGACTGGCACACCGAAAGCCAGCGCCGCCAAGAGGGTGATTTTGTGAGCCGCATCGATGCCTTCGATATCATAGGTTGGATCCGCTTCTGCGTAACCCAGTTGCTGAGCGTGAGCCAGTACGGTATTGAAATCCAGCCCTTTGGCGCGCATCTCGGACAAGATGAAATTACTGGTGCCGTTAATGATGCCTGCAATCCATTCGATACGGTTGGCTGTCAATCCTTCGCGTAATGCCTTGATGATCGGAATGCCGCCAGCCACTGCCGCTTCGAATGCGACAATGACATTGTGCTGCTGTGCGGCTGCGAAAATTTCGTTGCCATGCGCAGCCAGCAGTGCTTTGTTGGCGGTGATGACATGTTTGCCATGTTGGATGGCTTCGAGTATGGCCGCTTTGGCAATTGTTTGTCCGCCGATCAGTTCGATGACGATATCGATATCGGGGTGCCTGACCACTTCGTGCGCATCCGTCGTGATCGTGACAGGATCACCTGCCACCAGGTGACGTGCTTTTTCCTGATCGAGGTCGGCGATCATCCGGATCTCGATGTTGCGCCCGGTTCTGCGGACGATTTCTTGCTGGTTACGTTTCAGAACGGCATAAGTGCCGCTCCCTACAGTACCAATGCCGAGCAAACCTACGTAAATTGGCTTCATAGTTGATTTCTTGAAAACATGAATGAAATTAGTTGCGGATTATATACGCAATGGGAGGGCGCAAGTCAGCTGCTTGGCCTTGAAGGTCAATATGATCAGGTTCCCCGCCGTGTGCGATAGCGGTCGAGGTAGCGCGCGATCCGGCCGATGGCTTCAGTCAAGTCGTCGCTATTGGGGAGGAAAACGACCCGGAAATGATCGGGCTGGGGCCAGTTGAAACCGGTGCCTTGTACGACCAGCACTTTTTCTTCCAGCAGCAGGTCGAGCGCAAATTGCTCGTCGTCTTCGATTGGATAAACCGCTGGATTGAGGCGAGGAAACAGGTATAGCGCAGTTTGGGGCTTGAAGCAGGTGACGCCCGGAATATCGGTCAGTAATTGCCAGGCCAGATCCCGCTGACGTTTGAGCCGGCCGGTGGGCATGGTCAGATCGTGAATGCTTTGATAGCCGCCCAGTGCGGTCTGAATACCGAATTGCGCCGGGACGTTAGCGCATAACCGCATCGAAGCAAGCATATTGAGACCGGTGATGTAGTCCCGGGCCTGGGGTTTGTTACCGGAGACGACTGCCCAGCCGGAACGAAAACCGGCGGCGCGGTAGTTCTTGGATAGACCGTTGAAGGTGACGAATAAAACATCATCAGCCAGCGAGGCGATCGAAGTGTGCGTGGCTTGGTCGTAGAGAATTTTGTCGTAGATTTCGTCGGCAAAGATGATCAAGCCATGTTGCCGGGCAATCTCGATAATATCCAGCAGCAACGCATCGGGATAGAGCGCACCGGTCGGATTGTTGGGGTTGATGATCACGATTGCCCGGGTATTGCTGCCAATTTTTGAGCGGATGTCTTCCGGATCTGGTAGCCAGCCAGACTGTTCGTCGCAGACATAGTGCCGCGCAACGCCGCCCGCCAGTGAAACTGCCGCAGTCCATAATGGATAATCGGGCGCCGGTACCAGTACCTCGTCATTGTTTTCCAGCAGCGCCTGGGTGGCCAGCATGATCAGTTCCGATACACCGTTGCCAATATAGATATCGTCCATCTGTACGTTGGCGATATTCTTCTGCTGGGTGTAGTGCATGATTGCCTTGCGCGCGGCAAACAGGCCTTTGGAATCGCAGTAGCCGGAAGCGGCGGACAGGTTTCTGATGACATCTTGCAGAATCTCGTCGGGCGCCTCGAATCCAAAGGAGGCGGGATTGCCGATGTTGAGTTTGATGACGCGCTGGCCATCTTCCTCCATTTGTCTGGCACGATCGAGAACAGGCCCCCGGATGTCGTAACAGACATGGGCAAGTTTGCTGGATTTCTTGATGGGTCTTTGCATGACAGGTATCAAAACGTTCGGTACGAAATGTGCTTTTGGGCAGCGCTGATTATATTCGTTCGCTTCGCTCGTAAACGTTTCGATATCGGGCCAGGCCCAACGTTCCGCTTACCTGCCCGATTTATCGCCAATCATGCAGTTTATTTGCTTTGCGCCCCATTTCAGCACTTTCAAAAAAAAAGCATACCATGTTACGCTAGACTTTGCCGGGTTGAAAACTACTGATTAAATCGTGCAATGACGTGCATGCCGAGCGGGCCTGCCTGCCCTTGTCCGGAGGGTGAGAACTCAGGTGTCTGTGAATGCTAGCGGCTGTGCGGCCCACCGCTGCTTTGTTCTGCTGCGCATGCCGGGCTCAACATTATTATTATCGTTTTGAGGGAACTGCCATGAAACTGCATCTTACCGATTATGCCGGCTTGAATGCGTTTTCGGGTTATGGAGAAGGCTATGTCGCGGTCAATCAGGTGCATTATGCATGCAATCTGATCGTGCTGCCTGATCAAATCATTGAAAATTGGCATGTCAGCAGTATCGAGCAACTGGATATACAACATTTTGATACGCTGCTGATGGCCCAGCCTGAGATTATCCTGCTGGGTACAGGCCGAACGCTACGGTTTCCGAATATGTCTCTGATGAAGGCGCTGGTTTCGCAAGGGATTGGTTTTGAAGTGATGGATACACAGGCCGCCTGCCGGACCTATAACATTCTTTCCACGGAGGGCAGGCGGGTTGCTGCTGCCATGCTGGTGCAAGCGCGTGACGCGTAACGGCAAATATTTTGGCTGTAATGCGTAGTCGTACTGCTGGGCTGCATTGATCGCAGTGTTCAAGCCGTGATGCCGCCCTTCAGAAAACTCTGGCCTGGTGGCAAGCGGTATTTTCAAATTTTAAAACATACAGGTTTCGGTCGGGCTTGACCGGGGCGCCAAAATTTTGTCATTTTGATAGGAGCGCTATGCAATGACAGGCTATATTGAATGGTTTGATCAAATAGGCATGAGTGATGTTGCCACGGTGGGTGGCAAGAATGCCTCGTTAGGGGAGATGATCAGTCATCTTACGCAGCTTGGCGTAAAAGTGCCTGGCGGGTTTGCCACGACGACCCGGGCTTACCAAGAATTTCTCGAAACCAATGACTTGTCTGACCGTATCAATCAATTACTGACGCCGCTTGATGTGGCGGATGTGCAAGCGCTGGCCACCGCCGGTAAAGCGATACGTGGCTGGTTGCTGGCTGCGGAACTGCCGGAAGGTTTGAAGCACGCCTTGGCGGAGGCCTATCAGAAACTGGCCGCTGACAGTGGTGAGGATGCCTCATTTGCGATTCGCTCCTCGGCCACGGCAGAAGATCTGGCGGATGCTTCCTTCGCCGGTCAGCAGGAAACCTTGCTGAATGTACGGGGACTGGATAACCTGCTGACGGCAATCAAAACAGTGTTTGCCTCTTTGTATAACGATCGCGCAATCGCTTACCGCACGCATCACGGTTTTCGCCATGATCAGGTATTTTTGTCCGCAGGTGTGCAGAAGATGGTGCGCAGCGATGTGGGTGTCAGCGGCGTGATGTTCACCCTCGATACGGAATCCGGTTTCCGGGAGGTGGTGTTTATTACTGCCGCGTATGGTCTCGGCGAGACCATCGTGCAAGGAACCGTCAACCCGGACGAGTTCATCGTTTATAAGCCGAATCTGGAAAAAGGATTGCCCGCTATACTGTCGCGCAGACTGGGCACCAAAGCGACCGAAATGCTCTACAGCGATACCCAGGCGGGGCAGGCGACCATCGTGCAGCCGGTCGCGTCCGATCGCAGTCAACGGTTCTCATTGACTGACGCACAAGTCGAGCAGCTGGCCCGGCAGGCATTGATTATCGAGCAGCATTACAATCGGCCCATGGATATCGAATGGGCGCTCGACGGCGTCGATGGGCAGATGTACGTTGTACAGGCCCGCCCGGAAACCGTGGAAAGCCGGGCTGATCGTATTGTGGAACAGTTTCGGTTGTGTGAGCGGGGAAAAGTGCTGGTGCAAGGGCGTGCAGTGGGCCAGAAAATCGGGCAGGGAACGGCACGAATCATCAAAGGCATCGAGCAAATGGCAGAAATACAACCGGGCGATGTGCTCGTGACGGACATGACCGACCCAGACTGGGAGCCTATCATGAAGCGCGCTGCGGCGATCGTGACCAACCGTGGTGGACGTACCTGTCATGCGGCCATCATTGCACGCGAATTGGGCATACCTGCGGTGGTGGGAAGTGAGCACGCGACCGAGAATATTGAAAATGGCAAGGCGGTCACCGTGTCGTGTGCGGAAGGGGATGCCGGCTTTGTTTACGAGGGCTTGCTCGAATTCCAGCGGACTACGACAGAAGTCGATAAGATGCCGGATCTGCCGGTCAAAATCATGTTGAATGTTGGCAACCCTGCCCAGGCATTCAAGTTTTCCCGACTGCCCAATCAGGGAGTAGGGCTGGCCCGTCTGGAATTTATCATCAACAATATCATTGGCATCCACCCGAAGGCCCTGCTCGAATTTGAAACACTGCCGGAGGATCTGAAGGCAGCCATTCACAAGCGGATAGCCGGTTATGCCGATCCCGTGAGCTTTTATGTCGAGAAATTGACGGAAGGTATTGCAACACTTGCGGCAGCTTTTGCCCCGCATGCGGTAATTGTGCGCCTGTCAGATTTCAAATCCAACGAGTATGCTAATCTCATCGCTGGGGACCGGTATGAACCGCACGAAGAAAATCCGATGATCGGGCTGCGCGGCGCTGCACGTTATCTGGCCGATTCTTTCCGTCAGTGTTTCGAGCTAGAGTGCCAGGCCTTGCGCAAAGTGCGCGAGGAAATGGGATTCACCAATGTGGAAGTCATGATACCCTTCTGTCGCACGCTAGAGGAAGCGCGCCAAGTCACGGCATTGCTGGCCGAGAACGGGCTGGAACGCGGGCGCAATGATTTGCGCCTGATCATGATGTGCGAGATTCCATCCAATGCTGTGCTGGCAGAGGAATTCCTTGAATATTTCGATGGTTTCTCGATCGGTTCCAATGACATGACCCAGTTGGTTCTAGGGCTGGATCGCGACTCGGAACTGGTTGCGCATTTGTTTGACGAACGCAATCCAGCGGTCAAGAAATTGTTGAGTATGGCGATAGAGAGCTGTCGCAAACAGAACAAATATGTCGGAATTTGTGGTCAGGCACCGTCCGATTATCCCGAGTTCGCTCGGTGGCTGGTCGAGCAGGGTATCAGCAGCATTTCCCTGAATCAGGATACAGTGATCGATACCTGGCTGCACTTGGCTGATGCGGAGAAATAGCCATCATGTCGCAACGCAGCATATTCTTTTTATCGGACCGAACGGGCATCACGGCGGAAACGCTGGGGCACAGTCTGCTGACCCAATTTGACGGGATAGAATGGAAGAAACACTATATTTCCTTTCTGAATAGTACCCACAAGGCGCAAACTGTCGTCGAAAGCATTAATACCGTGGGCGTGCAGGAAGGGCAGCGGCCGCTGGTATTCAGCACTTTGCTGGATCCGGCGATACTCGCTGTCGTGCGTCAGGCGGATTGCCATTTTTTTGATTTCTTCGAGACCTATCTGGGTTCTCTGGAAGCCATTTTGCAGCAACCCTCCGCCCGCGTCCCTGGCCGCTCTCATGGATTGAGACAGGAGGTCTCTTATTTCCGGCGTATTGCTGCTATTCAGTATGCTTTGAATAGTGATGACGGTGTGAATGCCAAAGTACTGGCGGACGCAGATGTGATCCTGGTGGGCGTGTCGCGCAGCGGTAAAACGCCGGTCTGCGTCTATCTCGCGCTGCAATACGGGGTGATGGCTGCCAATTACCCATTTACACCGGAAGATATGCGTGCCGTCCGTTTGCCGCCGCCGCTACAAGCGTTGCGCAACAAGCTGTTTGGTTTGACGCTCAGCGTTGAGCGACTGCATGCTATCCGTGAAGAACGCTATCCTGGTAGTCGTTACGCTTCATTGCCCGAATGCCAGCGGGAACTCGAGTGGCAAAATCAGCTGTACAGGCAATTCGATATTCCCTTTATCGATACCAGCGGTATTTCAATAGAAGAAATCAGTGCGTCGATTCTGGACCACACCGATCTGGAAAGGCGCCTGTATGGGGCGTCATGATCGGTTGTGGGCCATATTGCCACTGGCCTTGCTGGGGGTGTGTAACCACGAATAGGCGCGAATGGTGCTGATGGGGTGG
>NZ_JBEUDO010000119.1:0-2368 GCF_050584665.1 Nitrosomonas sp. ANs5 | reverse complement strand
GATTCAGTGCGGAAATAGGGGATTTTGGGTGGTTTTGGGGGGAAAAGCTGCGAAGTTGGGATAATGATGCGCTGGATCATGCCGGTTATGAAATGTTCCGGCGTGTGGCACTTCACCTTGCGGCCATCCAGGATCAGGGGCAGCTCTATGCCGAGCCATTGACGATCGAGCATAGCTGGACGCTGCCGGCAGGCGCCATGTCGGGCGAAAGCTTCCAATCGCTGGAGAAGGAATTTACCGTTCGCTACAACCAGCAGGATGATACTTTTACGCTCAGCAAGCAGACTTTGGGTCCGGTGCTGATCACCAACTATGACCCCGATATCCTGTGCTGTGAGGAGCGCGAAGATATCCAGGAGCTGATCAGCCCCTGGATCGAGAATGATGTCGCCTTTGATATCCATCCAGATTATCCTGGTGGGGAATGGCCGGTCAGGGGTTCTTTCCGCCTGAGAAGTTTTCATGCCATCCTCAATTTTATCGGCCATTCTCTGGGCGAGGAGCCGGAATATCATGTCGAGAAAGATCCACGCACCCCGTCCATTGATCGGAATGAGAATCCGGTTAATACGCTTGAATTAATTGTATCGGACCAGTCGTTCCCCAAAAACGCACTGTCGGTCCGTTCCCATGGCCGTTACTATGCGGTAAATACCACCGGGCCAAACGCACACTGGCACATGAATGCATTTCAGTTGCTCTATGTCCTGTTTCGCATGACTATTACCGACACCACGCAACTCGGCGCGCCTATCATCACTATTGGCAAATAATCGTGGATCAGCAAGTGTCTGATAAATGGCTGGAAGCCTGGATGAACAAATCTGAATGGTTTTTGGCGTGAAGGTGTAAGCTGTATGCTTTTCACCGGAGAAGGTAAGACGAGGCTAGGATCGAATCAATTTCGTTTGGGCAGAGTGATTGTTTGTTCTCTGACTCTGAGAATGAAAAAACCGCCCTGGAAGGGCGGTTATGGTTTCTGAATCATTGATTTATTCATCATTTTCAAGGTTGTCAGGCATGGAATCCCGTTCCATCATGAGGCTAGGTGGATATTGTCCTGGTTTAGGATCCATGCAAGCGGTTAAGGAAGAAGCTACCAACAGTGCAGCTAAGAAGAGTGAGAGTTTCATTTTGTAGTCTCCTATAATAGAAAAGATACATAAAAATAAATCTTCTAACATACATGACTAGCTAGCCTTTCTTATTGAAAGACGGTTATATTATTAACACTCTCATATCCGCCTGTCAAGAGGATATATTATTTTTTTGCAGCATATTTTGATTTGTGTCAGACGAGGGGTGAAATTTCGTTCGGGAAGCAGAGTTTCATTGTCGACGTTTTGACACATAGTGATAGCGGATGATAGGGCCGTTCGTGGCCCGGTAGAAGGAGAGATGCGAAAGTTTCGCGATGGTTGCATGTCCGGCGGGTCTTGTCATCAAAAGACTGCGAGACCAGGGCAAACATGCTAGGATGCCTGATGCCCTGCAAGATACCAACAATCATCGGTGCTGTTCTGTCGCTGCTGGCCCTGTCTGCCTGCGGGCCGGACGGCGCACGCCAGATCGTGCGGCTCGATCCTGCCGGGCACCAGCAGCTTTATGTCAGAGAAGCGACCCAACCGCCAGGTGTGCTGTGCGGCGTGGATACATCCGGCCTCGCCCCGCCTGTCTTTCAGGATCTACCTTCCGATGCCGTCGTTGTCGGCTATCAAAGCGCATCCCAACCGAGCTGGGAGCGCGCTCGCTGCCGCAGCGATGTGGCCATCGACCATCATGGATGGGGCTAGTTTTCGAACTGGGACCGGTGAGCCGTGAGCGGGCACCTGGTCGGCTGGTGGGCGCTTTTGTCAGCGGCGCGCCCCGGCCGCATTTGCAGATAACCAATTGTCCTGCGTCACAATCGGGCGATCACGGGCGGTTCGTTCTCGGCATGTCGTTGAGTGGTGGGGCGCTGACCGGGTCGCGGCTGTCCGATTCGGCGGGTGATGCAGGGCATGTCGCAATACCGGCACGCCCGATCGTAGTCGATGGTCGGACGATCAGCTTTCGTGAATCGGCAACGGCTGGCGCGCGCGACTATCCCTGGAAAATCAGCGGATTTCCCTTTGCCCTGACGGCTGAAGATGTGGGGCAGCTGGCTTCCGCCATCGAGGGTCGCTTGGACACGACGCATCGTTTTGGGGATTTCATTCCGGTGTTCTTCATCGGAGCGGAAAACCCCAGTGCGGATGAACGGCGCCAATGCCTTTTTCAACTACGCGACATCCGCCTGAACCTGATTTTCGAAGCCACGCACGATTAGCGACCACCTATGAAAGTCCCCATCCCTGCAAGGAATACAAAAGGATCAGGTCGCTAGTTA
>NZ_JBEUDO010000118.1:0-2376 GCF_050584665.1 Nitrosomonas sp. ANs5 | reverse complement strand
TATTCGGGCTGACGGATGCTGCCTAATCAATAGCGGATGTAGTCACTGCCGCGCGGATCACTGGCCACGCTCGCCTTGCCGGAATGGCGATCGAAATAAATCAGCTGCATGTTTCCCCAGCGCCGGGCTGCTGTCTTGACTGCATGCCCCTTGTCCTCCAGGGCGCGAATCCACGCGGAATCGAACGCGTCGGGCTCGAGCACGATTTCATCTGGCAGATACTGATGGTGATAGCGGGCACCAGCGACCAGCTTTTGCGGATCGGTCTGCCCCTGATCGACAAAATTGATAATCGACAAAAGCAGCATGCTGATGATGCGCGACCCGCCGGGCGTGCCCGCGATCAGAATACCCTGCTCATGGGTCACGAAGGTTGGCGACATGCTGGACAAAGGCCGCTTGCCGGGCGCGATCATATTGGCCCGCCCGCCATACAATCCATATACATTGGGCACATTGGGTGCAATCGCAAAATCGTCCATTTCATTGTTGAGAACCACGCCGGTCTCCCCGGCCATGAAGCCTGATCCAAAGAAGGTATTGATGCTCAACGTGGCAGCAACCCGGTTGCCCTCACCATCCAGGATCGAATAATGGGTGGTATTCATGCCTTCCCGGCGCTCGGGTTGCTGCATGCCTGCCGCCAAGCAGGACAATCGGCACAACACTTCAGCCGCGATCGATGGCACAGGCGGCCCATCGCTGACCGCGACCGCCGGCCAGCCGCACAACTCCGCCGCCCGTTCGGGCGCAACGCTTTGGGGAACCAGCGGCGTTGCCTTGTGCATATCGATTGTCGCCGCCCGCTCGCGGGCATAATCCTTGCTGATAAATTTTTGCACATCGACTTTAACGAAATCGCTGTCACCAAAGTATTTGGCGCGATCCTCGTAGGCCCGCCGCATCGCTTCCACGACAAGATGCGCGCGCTCGACCGCGCTCAGTTTGCCGAGCGGGAAACGCTCCAGAATATTCAGCGCCTGCGCCAGCGTAAGCCCGCCGGCTGAGGGCAGACTGGCAGTCGTAATGTGCGCGCCCTGAAAGGTAAAGGAGACCGGTTTACGCTCAATCACGCGATATGCGGCCAAATCCTCAGCGGTCCAGATACCGCCCCCTTGTTCGACGGCACGCACCAATTCCGCCGCGACAGACCCTCGATAAAAACCGGCTTCGCCATGTTGGGCGAGTTTGGTCAAAGTCGCCGTCAACTGCGGTTGCCGCAGCCATTCTCCGGGTGACGGCACCTGTCCTCGTGGCAGAAAAACACGCGCACCGCCAGGTTCGGCAGCCAGCTTGGCGCGTTGATTGGCGATCACCCCGGCCAGCCGCTCGTCGATGGCAAACCCTGCACGCGCAAGCCGTATGGCCGGTGCCAGGCTTGCCGCCAGCGGCAACCGTCCGTATTTCTGCGCGATATGCGCCAAGGCCGCAGGCGTGCCTGGAATGGCGGCTGCCAATGCGCCTTGCAGCGCGGCCTGATGGTCCGGTTTGCCGGCCTGATCCAGATACATCGCAGCATGTGCCCTGCCTGGCGCGGTTTCCCGGCCATCCACCATGACTTCGAATTGATCTCTGGCACGGTGCAACAACCAGAACCCGCCTCCACCCAAACCCGAAGCATAGGGCTCGACCACTGCCAGCGCTGCACCCACAGCCACCGCCGCATCGAAAGCATTGCCACCCTGCTGCAGAATGCGCTCACCCGCCTGGGTGGCAAGCGGATGGGCTGAGACGACAGCATATCCCGCGTAACCCTGCGTGCCACTGGCAAACAAGCAGAAAAACACCGTGATCCCAAACAGCCGGCTGGCATAGCGAAAACGGGCAAGTAATCGAATCAATCCTTGCATGGCTGGATATCGGTTAAATGTAAAAACAGCATTTACAGAAATAGCGCACGACTTGCGCAGAAAAGTTGACCAAATCGGCTGAAGAGTCTAACATACGGGCCTTGTAGCGATAGCCACACATTCCCCGATAGCTCAGTTGGTAGAGCGACGGACTGTTAATCCGCAGGTCCCAGGTTCGAGCCCTGGTCGGGGAGCCACAAAAATTCTCACCACTGTATATTCTGGATTGTCTAATTGCTGGACTTGATTGCACCAGCTTCAGGACGATAACCAGGCTTCCTGCTCCCCATCCAATTGGTTTCGATTCTTATTTGTTGCCGTTGTATTTCGACCAATTGCAAGCGAGTCTAGCTGCATCATCAACTGGCGGGTGCTTTCAACGCAGAGTTGTTACGCTGTTAACAATCGAAGACACTTCACCTTCTCCTATGTCAGAAAACTAATTACTCAAGCAAGATTTTTGTTAGCTTGTGTCCTAAACCCATACGCAATACGACAAAAAAATTTTGTGTGGGTTTAGGAAAAT
>NZ_JBEUDO010000117.1:0-2454 GCF_050584665.1 Nitrosomonas sp. ANs5 | reverse complement strand
ATAACGGCAACAGCGCCGAAATCCGGGCAGTTCTACGCGGGATGACCGAGAAGAAGCGATATGAACTAATCAATGATGCGATTGAAAACCGCGATGGCGAAATTTTGCATGCCGTGCTGGGCAGTCATCCCAGCTTATCCGGGCTAACAAAAGCCAATCTGGACGCCCTATGGCACCAGGCCACACGCAAGCACGCGCCTGAATTGCTGGAGTTAAAGAAAGGTATCGAGAAAGGCATAACCCGCGCCAAAACAGCGTTCATTCACTTCATGGAACACGACGATGCGATGACAGCGGCGGAAGTTCGCCAGAGATACGCCAAACAGCAAGAACTTGCTGATGCGGCCCGCGAAAAGCTGAATCAAATATGAAGACCCTGCTATCCCGGATTGAGAAGCTGGAAGCCGCGAATGTATGGAAGCCGGTATTGATTATTCCTTCCATGGCGAACGAAACCCAAGCCCGGCAAGATTATTATAATAAGCATGGATATATGCCTGATCGTGTTATCAGGATTATCCGGGCGACCCATGAGACTGTGAAAGCTGACCGCGAGGCGCGATATGGCTACCCGTGATTTATTACGCAGATTAGAAGCATTGGAAACAGGCGACAGCGCACCAGATCATCTGATTAATATGTTACGCCAGGCTCAAGAAAAAAACGGCGTTACCGACCATATAAGCCCACTGATCAGCCTTGAGGATTGCATGCGCCGTTTTATTCTGCTGCAGCCGGATTAAAAAAAACCGGCATACAGGGAGAGAGAGGGGGAGCTGTATGCCGGTCAGGGAGGTTCGATGTAGTTCTGTCAAAAGACAATATGTATATTACGTTTTTTCATGCTGCCACTCCGTGCGCTACGACACAAACAGAACAGCCCAGTGCAGATGCTTCACGCCTTGCCGCTCGTAGACTAGGCCACCGGCTTACCTCGACCGGCGTTAGCAGGCCAGAGCTTATGAATAACTTAAATTCGCCGTTTGCTGTCCGTTGAATGTATGCTGATAATGATTTTGGTTCACGCTGAGTATTCACTTTTTTACCCCTCTATTGTTTATAGTGAGTTAAATTGTGAATAGCGATTGAGGTTATTTGTGTAGGCTGTACTTATTTGATATTTATACGATTTAATCAATAAGACATTACCACCCGCAAACCCTATTTCCTGCTCGGCAACGCAGTGGCGGCATCTGCTGGCGTACCGGGTCTGTTTCCGCCGATGGCAATTTCCAATTTATACCAGGACTGCCGGGTGCAACTGGTCGATGGCGGTGTATTCGATAACCAGGGGATCGCAGGTTTGCTCGATCCGGATTGCTTGTGCACGGATTTCATCGTGAGCGATGCCGCCGGTCAGTCAGATGCAAGTGACAATCCCAGAACCGATCTGCTTTCGGTGTTGGCCACCAGTAGCTCGATTCTGGCCGGACGTGTACGCGAGGAGATGGTCAACAATCTGATGGGGACACAAACCTCTCGCACCGCCTATTTTCATTTGACACGCGGATTGTTCGCCCGGGATATTGAATACAACAATCAACCCAGTGTCAACCAGCCCAGCCCGGTCATGAGTACGGGGCTGGTCTCATCTACCGCGTTCGAGGTTGCCGAATCAGCGCAGCGCGAACTATCGAAAATCCGCACCGACTTGGATGCTTTCACGGATGTGGAAGCCGGTTGTTTGGAAGCAGATGGCTATCAAATGTCGGCCCCGCAACTGGCAAAACTGAAGCAATATACTGCTGCGCCCGTAGCAGGTCATTGGCAATTCGGCCGTTACCGGCCTTTATTGAAAGAGGGAGACAGCAGAATATTGGACCAATTGGCACTGGCCCGTCATAAATATTTCAAACCCTTGCTGTATGCGCTCAAGGGGGTGACGAACATCAAGCAGTCATTGGTCCTGGCGCTGGTCAGCCTGCCGGCCATAGCGAGTTTGTTGCTGATTATCTGGCTGATCAATCTGCTACTGAAAGATAGGCTGGGTATCGATTTTTTACAAATTATGACCAGCCCTGAAAGTTTTCAACAATTCCTGTTCGATATCGCGCCTGCTGTGTATTTCCTGCTGATCGCGCTGGTGTTGTCTAAAATCGCGGACTTGTTCTACCAAGGCAGTGGTAAATGGCTTGGATGGGTGCACAGGATCCTGAAAGGCCCGCTGGCGCTTATCACTGTCCTGGCGATACGGATTGTGTTGCCAGCAGTATTTGCCATCCCCGTCATCATTTATCTTCACACCATCGATAAATATTTCATAAAAGTCATGGGAAAATACTGAGCCGATGAATGATTTTCTCATGCAAGACGTGAGAAAAATTCTTTGATGCTGTCGAGATCTGCAGCTGCAATGACATGGCAATGCTTGTCGCAAAACGATGGCGGCCAGGCTATCCATGTCGGCCTGGCCGGAGTCCATTCTTGGTAGGCAAGCCTTGGCCGCTTAACTTA
>NZ_JBEUDO010000116.1:0-2489 GCF_050584665.1 Nitrosomonas sp. ANs5 | reverse complement strand
TTAACGAAAAGAATCGAAAAATCCGGCCAATCAGGCTCGTCCGCAGTAGATCAGTCGCTATTCTCGGACAGCCTCCTAGCTTTTCCGAAGTTCAAACTCATCATCCAGTTGCTCCCAAGTATTGACCAGGCCAGTGTAAGCGATTTCCGTTTGCTGAGCCATGGCAATGCCAAAGAACCCTTGGCGCCTTATTTCCACTGCGCGGCGTTGTGATAAATGGCGGGCGTAATCCCATGCCTGGTTATCAAAGAAATCCACATAGCGTTCAGCAAACTTGCCCTCTTGATTCATTGAAAAACCGATTGCGGAAATGATTGGATGACAATAGGGACCGGTCACAGCGGTATTCACTGGAACCGGCAATTGCGGCATATTGTGTGACCCACGCGCATCGCCACTGATAATCTGATTGACTGTTGCGTAGGGCTCGACAATTTCCTCAGGCGCCGGAAAGATGCCCTGATTACGTATAATTGCGATCGGATCATCTTTACCCGTATATTTGCCAGCAATATTATGCAAGCGGGTAGCTGCCACTGAGACGACTTGTTCATCGGGCTTGTAGCGAGAATGGATGGATTCAACCGCATAGCGATCGGGGTTTTGCAATAATGCCGCGACGTCCCAGGAACGTTCGGGGACATCAAGCCGTATGATACGGTCATCTGCCTCCCCTTTATGATCCATATCAATAATGGTAAATGTCCATCCTAAATGCATTTTAGGATTCAGCAGCAAACCACCATTATGCATGGGATCCGTAAAGGTCAAATACAAAGGCAGGTTGAACGCACCCGGCGCACACTTATCGCCCGCAAATATCATGAAGGATTCCGCCGGTCTGTATTCTGATTTTGCGTCAAGTTCAAATTCGATTTCGGCAACACCAGGCCCGGCCCCACGCACATTACCCGATGGCGCATCGACTAGCAGATCCTGCCCTGCACCATAATTCCCCTGAGCTTCTGCCACCTTCGCAGCAGCCAGGAATGCTTCCCATGCAAAATCAACATGAATTTTCTCATTGTTGACACCATGTCGATGAGAAAAAATAATGGCGATATCATCACCCGTAAAGGTAACTGTACCATCAATCAACAAGCCGGAATCAATATTCTTTTGCAACAGCATACCAACAGCATCCAACATTTCCTCACTGGGTCGGGTATGCCCGCCGATACTCCCAACGTCGGCTTTGATTGCACTCAGGGTAATCTGCATGGTGACACCTCCATGTATTAAAAATACAAATATCCTTTCTCGCCTATCAAGAATGTACTGAAGATCATATTGGGTGTCAAACAAAGCGGCTGGCACTAAATATTGCCTGATTACGGCCCGATTGGCGTCAGAATACAGATTGGGATACCAAGTATTGCGCCACAAGCAGAGCAGATAGGTAGCCGGGAAAGATCGAAACAGAGCCATAGCACATGGGCGAGCGTGACAATCGCGAATTTCGAGGATAACCCGCAGGGTATTATTTTAGGTGATAGTCATTGCGTGGCTTTATCCTGCCCGACTACACGTTGGTTTGGGCAGGTTTGTGTGAACTGATCTGTATCCAATTGTTTAACTGTACAGTTGCCGTTACGGAGATATTTGTGCAAAAAAACGGATACCCTGGATTCGTATCCCTTGGGATCAAATGCGTGAAGATCAACATGCGCGGCACCAGCCACGATCGATAGCTCCTTAGGCTGGTTGGCGGCTGCAAACAGGCGCAGCGTTTCCGATATGGGAGTATGCCGGTCTTCAGCACCAGACATGATCAATACCGGACTATGTAACGCAGGCAATTCAGCGATGGGACGAAGCTGTTCTGGTGAGATGCCCCATCGAATAGGGAATTGCCAGAGAAAAAGTGGAGTGAGCAGGCGCCCAAGTGGACCCAGCCGTTGCTGCAATCTTTGATCAATTGCATTTTCAATAGTTGGATACATCGATTCCAGCACCACGGCGTGGGGGGCAGGTGATACTTGCGAGAGCATGAACGCTGCCGCACCCAATGAGACGCCAATGACAGCGATGGCCTCGCCGGGAAATAATTCTGCCAGATAATGCACAGCGGCGCTGACACCTTCGGCCTCGCGATAGCCAACTGTAATACGGTCTCCACTGCTTTCTCCATGCGCTGGAAGATCGATGAGCATCACCGAGTATCCGCTCTGGAACAGAAATCTGGCGCGCCCAAGCATCTGGCGCCGGTCACTGCGCACACCATGCAACAGCAGGACAACTCCCATTCCAGGCGTTCCCCGTGCGAGCCAGCCAGAAACATGACCAGTGGAAGCATTTACACGATTGGGAGGGCTGAGCAAGGTAATCGACTCAACAGGCAGGTCTGGCGGTACCACACCGACAGACCGTCGAACAGGTTGACTGAGCCTATCGCCAACAAAAATCGCCGCCCCGGTCACGGCAGACACCGCTAGGACAGCCAAATATATTAAAATGAGGATCGAACGAGGCATGCATAATCTCATTCT
>NZ_JBEUDO010000115.1:0-2511 GCF_050584665.1 Nitrosomonas sp. ANs5 | reverse complement strand
AATAGAACGACTATTCGCCTCAAATGATCGAAAAATCCCGCTCAACCAGCCTCGCCCTCGCTACGATCGCTATTCTCGGACAGCCTCCTAGGCAGAATCCAAGTGCTGGATGGTCATTGCATGGATTTCAATATAACGCTGGTATTTTTTCTCCTTGATGGCATCGATATGTACAAGAATCAGGGCGTCCACGCAATTCGAGAAATCTGGATCGATATTAAAGCCCAAAAATTCACAGCCGCCCGGCTGGCATAGTTCCGCATATTGTTTATACAACACAGGCACCTTTACACCAAAATCGTTCATGCGCTCTTTGAGAATGGAATATGCACGCTTATATTCCGCTTCGCTTGACACCTTACTAAAGGGGGCAAAATACCGGGTTCGGGCAAATTCGAATGGGAGTCTGGGCGTAGACAGCTTTTTTTCATTGCCAAAGAGTTCTGTGTAAAAACTCGCAATCACTTTCTGTGCCGGTACAGGCAATGAAATACTCATCGAAACCGGTCCAAACAGATAACGTATCTCGGGATGCAGATAAAGATAGGCGCCGATTCCGTACCAGAGATAATCCAGACTGCGCTTTCCCTGATATCTGGGTTGGATGAAACTGCGTCCCAGTTCTATGGCATGTTCGAGATAGGGTATGAATGATTGATCGAACTTGAATAAGCTATTGGTATAGAGTCCTGTTTCCCCGAATTTTCCAAGAATTTTGTTGGCTTCCCCGATACGGTAGGAACCGATAATTTCCAGCTCATCTTCATCCCATAAAATAAGGTGCCGGTAATAGCGGTCATATTGATCGATATCCAAGGCATTACCCGTGCCCTCCTGCACCTGCCGGAAAGCTAGCTCGCGCAAGCGGCCAATTTCCCGCATCACACTGGAATTGGGCTTGTAATCAAACAGATAAATATGCTTGCCATCCTGGGTCCGGCCAATTAGCGGCGAAGCGCGCAGTTCCTTCCGAATCAACTTGGTTTTGACCGGGTGGATAATATTTTCCACTGGCTTGAACAGCTCTTTTTTCTTTTTCCGGCTCAACAAATAAATCTGTTGACGCATTAATTTTGCGATATGCTTTTTCTGCATACCCATTGCTGCTATCGAATCCCAGGGTATCGGCTTGCCAATCCTGAATACAATTTCGCTGCCCTTTTGATTGAACATTTCATTGACCAGCATCATCGTACCGAGCGGCTTATAGATACTCGAAAGACCATAAAAAAGCATCGAATTTTTTCCGCCAATATATATGGGAACAATCGGCGCCTGCGTTTTCTTGGCCAGGGATAAGAAACCGGTTTTCCACTTGCCGTCACGAATGCCCATTGGGCAAATACGCGAAACTTCTCCGGTCGGAAACATGATGACAGCCTGCTCCGCTTCCAATGCCTCGACAAACTGATGCAGGCTACCGCGATGGTTGGCAGATTCTGACAAATTATCGATCGAGAGAAACAAACTTTGCAGAGGCTCAATACAACTCAGCCACGACGTTGTAACAATTTTTATATCCGTTCTGATCTCCGATACCAATTTGAGCAGCGCGAGCCCATCCAGAGAACCAAGGGGATGATTGGCGACAATCAACACACGTCCCTGATCAGGGATACGGGCCCGGTCCTTGCTGGAAACTTGGAAAGTAAAATTGAAATGTTCGAGGACGGCATCATTGAATTCCAGCCCCTCCAGATGCCGGTGGGTTTCAATAAAAGCGTTGATCTCATTTTGATGGAAAAGCATCTTCAAGACGGAAGAAGCGACCTTCCGCAACGGTTTATCGATACGCTTATCCACCCTCTGAAAATAATCTTTAAACAAGGCATCGACATCAAGCATATATCTCCACTCCCTCACATAAGTTCCGGATAAGATATACGATCAATATGACCAAGAAATTACACCCCGGAAAATCCAGAAACAGCGTCTTACTGGTAATCCGGGAACGTCACCCCCAGCAGATCAAGCGGGTCTCACCGAGTTCCGGCAAACAAGGCTGAATCCGGTTCGAACCATTGACTGACGGTATGGGCCAACCATTCTGGTTCATCCAGCAGCAAATCATGGCCTGCGGTCGCATGCTCTATAAAGTCAGTTTGCCAGACTTGTGCCAGCGCCAGGCCACAGCGGTAATCCACCAGACGGTCCGCCCGGCTGGATACAATCAGCACCGGTTGCCGGGGTTTGGCGGTGACGGAAAATTTTGAAGCAGCCAGAAATTGATTCCTGGCGCTGATTATGGAGACCGGATGTTGTCGCTGCCATTGTTGCCAACGTTCGAGCAGCTCGCTGTCGTGACGGTGGCAGTTCGAAGTGAGCGCCAGAATATCCGCTTCCCTATGCAGAGCCGGCCTGAAAAGCATTCTGATGAGACGGGGATAGATTGTCCAGCGCAAGCGCTGGTAAAACGGAGAGAGCGGTCTCGCACTGGTATTGATCAAAACCGCTGCTTCCACTTCATCCGGGTAGCGAATCATCCAGTCAATAGCGATCATCCCGCCCATC
>NZ_JBEUDO010000114.1:0-2706 GCF_050584665.1 Nitrosomonas sp. ANs5 | reverse complement strand
TTCGTGAGCGAATTAATCAGAGTTTCCTAAAGTATTTGCGTGCTTCGCGTTCCTCGCCGCCGCGAAACAGCACGCCGTGGGGCATGACGGTGGCCATGCGACCGTCGTGCTTGAGCACGGCCAGCATGTGCTGCACGAACATCAGATCGGCCTTTTTGCCCTTCTCCGGCATCATCACCGGGAAGCGGCCGGGGAATTTCAGGTCTTTCTTGAGGTAGTTCTGGCTGAACGGCGGGTTGGCGACCACGCGGTCGTAGCGTTTCAGTTCGTTGGTTTCATCCAGGTGCTGCGGCTCGCGCAGGGTGTCCTCCTGGCGGATATCGGCGTGGGAAATGCCGTGCAGCAGCATGTTCATCTTGCAGATCGACCAGGTGGTGCCGATCTTTTCCTGGCCGTACAGGGCCAGCTCGCGGGCATCGCCACCTTTCTCGCGCAGGAAGTCGCGCATCTGTATCAGCATGCCACCGGAACCGACGGTCGGGTCATAGACACTCATGCCCTCGGCCGGGTCGCAGATTTCGACACACAGGCGCACCACTTCCCAGGGGGTATAGAACTCGCCCGCCTTTTTGCCGGCGGAATCGGCGAAGTATTTGATCAGCCATTCGTAGGCGGCGCCGAGCAGATCGGGGAACTCAAAATCCTCGTCGCGCAGCGGGATTTTCTCGAAGTTCTGCACGAAATCGGCGAGGGTGTCGTCGTCCAGCGTGCGGCTACCGATCTTGCGGTTGAAGTTGATCCCGCTGAGCACGTCCTGCAGGGCATCGGGGTTGGCGTCTTCAATGGCGGCCAGCGCCTTGTTGAGGGTGGTGCCAACGTTTTCCTTGACGTGCTTGAGGGCCGGGCGCTGGACCCGCTTCGTCTCGCCATTCTCAATCACCTCTTCCTGCCACGGCTGGTTCCAGCGGGCGCGGGGCGGCACATAGAAATACTTGCCGGAGTAGTGATCCGGGTCGTCCAGCTCGATGGCGATATCGGCTTCGCTCATGCCCTGGGCGGCGAACTGCTGGCGCAGCGCCTCGCGGCGCTCGTCGAACAGGTCGCTGGCGCGCTTCAGGAACAGCATGCCAAAGATGTATTCCTTGTATTCGCTGGCATCCATGCTGCCGCGCAGGTCATCGCAGGCGCGCAGCAAGAGGGATTCGAGGTGCGAGAGAGTAAGTTTCAGTTTCACTGGGTCTTGTACATCAGAAGTGATACGAGGTTAGTATACGGATCACGGGGTCGCGTCTAACATTCCAACATCAATCCCGGCTATTTTGTTCGAATCGCCGCACAGCTCGGCTCACTGTCATATAGTGAACGCCGAAATGAGCGCCAATTTCCGACATGGTGTAAGCGCCGGATAGATAGGCCCGCGCCATTGCCTCAATTCTATCCGAATGACGTTGCTCATACTCAGCAAGGGGCAGGGCGACGGATCTTCGATGGGCTTTGGAGACTTCGCGGAGCGCCTCTGGTTTCTTGTCCTGCCGGAATTGCTCGACGAAAGTATCATCGCCCAACAACAATTGATGCCGGGTCTGATCTAACGGACTGGGCAGCCCTTTGCCTTCCATGATAAATCGACGACAGGATTCAATCGCGCACTGGCGTTCCCGCCCAAACTGGCTGAGCAGCCAGTCCTCAAGTCTTGAGACTATCCGGGCTCTCAGCGGATTCAGCAAGACATATCTTGTCACTTCCAGCAGGTAGGTGTCCTTCTGGATCAAGATCGCCTTGTAGCGCCCCTGGAACAGGTGCCCCACCATGCCATGGCGGCGATTGAAACGCTGCGTATAGACGCCGTTCAATTGGCGCATGCCTTTGGACAGATTGCCATCGACCGTTTCCACAAGCAGGTGATAGTGGTTGGTCATCTGACAATAGGCATGCACGATCCAGTTGAAGCGAGTGCAGACATCGCCGATAACGGCCAGCCATGCTGCCCTGTCATCATCATCCAGAGAGATGTCCTCGCGCCTGTCGCCTCTCGAAGTTACATGATACAGGGCGCACACAAATTCTAATCGTAGAGGTCTAGCCATGGGCTGAGTATAGCGCGGAATGGTGTAAAATATTGGATTGTGAGAACTGACCCCGTGGATCGGACGTGGATGCGTGGATGTACACTAAAGTTCGCGGCATTGCCAAGCCGCTGCTGACCCCAGATCTTCGTTGGCGGTCTATTTTTGCTTGTACACATCACTGCGCTTATCCACTTTCAAAACTAGAACAGTCACAATCTGATCTTCAATGCTGGCGATGACACGGTATTTGCCGATGCGGTATTTCCAGAAATCGCCGAGCTTCGAGCCGGTCAGCGGGGCGCCCAGGCTTCGCGGGTTGTCCGACGGTGCCAGCCGCTCCGCGAGAAACTTTAAAATCCTTCGGGCAACCGCCCTGTCCAGTTTCGCCAGTTCACGCTCCGCAGCCAGATCGAACTCAATCCTCCAGGCCATGGCGCTTCATGATGTCCTCCAATGGCACGGTGCGGGTGCGGCCCGCGCGGATCTCGGTCAGGCGCTGCTCGGCCAGGTAAAGGTCCTCCAGGTCGTCCAAGTGTTGCTCGATGGCTTGCCTGGCATAAAACGTTTTCGTGCGGCCCGTGCGCTTGGCTAAATTGTCCAGGCGTTTTTCCAGGTCTTCCGGCAATCGTATCGCTAACATGAGCTTATCCTCGTTAAAAAAGTGCTATACAAGTATAGCACCACCGCCCCACGCCTT
>NZ_JBEUDO010000113.1:0-2909 GCF_050584665.1 Nitrosomonas sp. ANs5 | reverse complement strand
AGGCAGCAGCGCTTAGCGCCCTTTCCGATATCAAATCGGTCGTTTCGCATTCCGCTGGTTTGATGATCGTTACACAGCATGACGGCGCCGAAGGCGCTCTAAGTTGGATGGATGATGCGGGCTATACGATCGGGGATCTGGATTCAGACGGCAAGAGCTTTCTCCTGAGCCATCAGCTTCAACTCGGGCGTTGGGAAGATGTTGCGCAGACGGTTAGTGCGCTTTCTGAGCCGGACTTTGAGGAAACCCCTATTCTTTACCATTTGGCAGGGTTAGCAATGCTAGTTCCTACCGTCCCTGGAGATTTTCGAGCTGTTGTGCTGACGCAGGTTCCCTTTGAAACGGCAGATTTTCGACTCGCTTCGGATGCCGCTGCTATGGATGCACGGCGTGCGGCTCACGCGCACTTTCTCAATGCAGTTAAGGCCGCAGAGCAACTAGCATGTCCGCGCGCTGCGAGAATAGATGACGAGTACGCGCTTTGGCTCGAATTGCGCGACCCGGCGCAGCGCGCGCACGGCAAGAACAGATTAGAAAACAAACTGCGCGATCCGAGCACCGCTCTCGGTTTCGTTCATTACGCTCTTCAGTTCGGCATCAAAGTGGACCTGGGGGCGGTTGAGCGGGATATCGAACGGAGTATCGCCATCAACGGCGGAATGACCATTGATGCCGCCATTGCTCGTTTCGCCCTTGCATTTGCGCAGCGGACCCCCGAGGAGGCGGCCAACTATATCGCTCGCCACCACAATCAACTCGCTGCCCACATCGACGCCAAGCTGCTGCGGTTTCGTCTGATCGAGATGCTGTCACGCGCGAGTCTGATCGAAAGGGCCAACGAGGTACTCGACCGGCTGCTAGAAGAGGGAATCCCTGCTGACCAGGAAAGTAATCTTCGAATGATGATTTCTGGGGCCCAAGGGAGTGATCCTATTGAATCTCATAAAGCACAATACGAAGCAACAAGCGCTCTTGGCGACCTTATAAACCTTGTCGCCGAATTGGAAGTCCATCAGCACGCTTGGGGTCAGGTCTAGATATAATAATCAAGACAAACAAAGATAGGGTCTAGGATTGTGAATTCTTATTCTTGTGGACCATAGCCCCGTACATTATTCTTGTTTTTATTTATCGGAGAGTAGCGGCATGCCTCACAGCTTGACGACCGGGTCATCGGTGGCAGTCACCCGCCACCGATGACCCGGTCTGAGGGTTAGATACCCTCAGCTACCCGATTATGCAGCATGTAACGGTTTAATCCGATCAACCTCTTCCTTGATCGATTGTGCCGCCGTCCACAGGTCAACCGAACGCTGCGCATTAAGCCAAAACTCGGGAGAATTGCCAAACAAGCGAGCAAGCCGAAGTGCCATTTCAGGACTAACAGCACGCCGCTCCCTCAGTAGTTCATTAACTGACTGACGAGATACACCCAAAGACTCAGCCAGCCTAGTTACTGTAAGGCCATAGTCTGGTAGAAAATCTTCCTTGAGCATTTCGCCAGGATGAGTCGGCTTGCGCTGCATGCCTTTAGTATTAGGAATAGCCATAGTCATTATCCTCTTCAGTGGCAGTCACACACCTCGACCTCATAGGCATCGTCATCTGCAAA
Source organism: Nitrosomonas sp. ANs5 (assembly GCF_050584665.1). Taxonomy (NCBI): domain Bacteria; kingdom Pseudomonadati; phylum Pseudomonadota; class Betaproteobacteria; order Nitrosomonadales; family Nitrosomonadaceae; genus Nitrosomonas; species Nitrosomonas sp. ANs5. The sequence goes on along the minus strand of NZ_JBEUDO010000113.1, from coordinate 1,297 downwards.
ACGAAAGCAGATACACCACTGATCATTTATTGTAATCGCGTACTGCCCTTGCCGGTTTCCGGTAAGTGGATGAAGGCGGTTGCCAGGCGGCACTTTCAAGTCCTCCAACTGCTCGGCCAAATTCACGTATTCAAGCTTTCTGGCCGCTCTCGAAGCAACATCCGCGGGAAACTTCTTTGCAATACCCTTGGAATACAGCTCTTGAGTTCGTTTATCTGCGAAGGATTTAATCATGGCCTTAAGCGTAACCCATCACGTGACACAGGTCAATGATTAGAGAATTCCTGCATAACGACAGAGATCAGCCGCCGCGAGGCACAGCCGAGCGGTCGGCTGGACCGATTGGTTGGGCTATGGAGTAGACAACGACCTCGATCCCGTACTCTCTTGCCAGCGGCTCCAGCACTGCGTCGTCCTTTATCCCAAGTTCGTGACCCCACACCAAATATCCCCAATTTTTCGACAAGTTAAAATTTTCGACTGGGGCCGGTTGGCACTACGGATTTTTTCTGTCGATAATTGTTTTACGTTTGCCGATTGGATCGGGTTTGATATTCAAAGCCTGATAGAGCTGTTGATGCAGCGCTTCAGGTCGCGTTGTGGTGCGTAGCAAGCACGACGGGGCCAGGTCGCCAATCAAGAAAAACAAGAGTAACGTACGGGGCTATGGCCCACAAGAATAAGAATTCACAATTCTAGATCCTGTCTTTGTTACTCTTGATTCTTTATTATCGACCTGACCCCTTCGTGCTGGAGTTCATGCAACGACTGGCCGCGTTGGTTCCCCGGCCAAGGCTTAACCTCATTCGATTCCATGGCATACTTGCGCCGAACGCCAAACTGCGCAGCGAAATCATTCCTGGCGGCAAGAAAAGCAAAAGCAATGTATCCGATACGGCTGACGATGCGCCACCTTTTCCAGCCTCGGTACGCATCAGTTGGGTGCGTTTGCTCAAGCGGGTATTCGATATCGATATCGAACACTGCCCGCAGTGTGACGGAAAAATGAAAATCATTGCCGCCATCCTGGAGTCCAGCGTGATCACTAAAATTCTTGACCATCTTGGCTTATCCTCCCGAGCGCCACCCAAAGCACCTGCGCAAATCTTTGATCCTTTCGGGCCAACCTGATCCCAGTCTCATCTTTTTCAGTGCACTTCCTGACTGCGCTGACCTTTCCCCATGGGCGTCTTTCGCCTGAAAGGCAAAAAAGGATCCATAACCAACACTTTTTGCTGCTGATCAGACACAAATTTTGTGAATTTCGGATTAGTTGCAGGTCAAGTTGACGCCAAAA
>NZ_JBEUDO010000112.1:0-2930 GCF_050584665.1 Nitrosomonas sp. ANs5 | reverse complement strand
TTAGGCAAGCAGGCCAAGATCCGATTCTTCCTGAAAGCCAAACTTTCATGCCGCTTGGTCACCGCCGGTAACTGGCAGCCTTTTAACTGACCAAGACAGCATAACGCATGACATGCTTGGTGTTCAAGGCGGCCTGGCAGCCCTTCGTCCGTTACCCTGACAAAACTTGCTCTAGCCCGTGACCCGCGGTTATGCTTGATCTGTTATCAATCCCTATCATGACTACCCACTACCCGTCGGACAAGGAGAAAATTCGATGAAAAAATATTTGTCAGCTTTCTGGTTGATATCAGGTTTGATCATGTTATTGCCGGTTTCTGTCCACGCACACACTGGAATAGATGACGTGACCGGATTCGAGGCCGGTTTCTGGCATCCCATCGGTGGCGCCGATCATCTGTTAGCCATGGTCGCCGTGGGGCTGTGGGCGGCCCAAATGGGCGGAAAATCCATCTGGCTGGTACCTGCCACCTTTGTCACACTCATGCTACTCGGCGGCATCCTGGCGCTTTCCGGCATTCACTTCTCGCATGTTGAAGCCGGCATTCTGATTTCCGTTCTCTCGCTGGGCATTCTCATTGCAGCAGCGCTGAAATTTCGGCCGACTATTAGCGCCTGCATTATTGGGTTTTTTGCCCTTTTTCATGGCCATGCACATGGCGCGGAAATGCCGCTCGCCATTGAAGCGGCAGCCTACTGTTTCGGCTTCGCATTGAGCACAGCCTTACTGCATGCGATCGGTATCGCCAGTGGATGTGTCCTGCACAAGCTGAACATCGGTAAAATCGTGCGGTGGTCAGGCGGTGTAATCGCTTTCAGCGGAATTTACCTGACCATCGCCTGACATAAAGGAAACCACTTGGCCAGAACAAGTGGACCGCGCAGCGGTTTGTCGATGACTGTTGATAGGTGGTCACTGTAGTGAAACGCCCTATCAACAGTCAGTGTTAATCGAACTAACAAACTATACCAGATGACAACTGCCATCAAGTGAGGTGAATCACTCAGGCTTACATATCCGACTCGAGAAAACCAGGCAAGGGATAGCTCCCCGCCTTGCCCACAGCAGGAATCTCGATCATATGATCGCTGGCTGTTCCTGCAATCTGCTTGTCTATTTTGTCTGTGTCGCCAGGATGCCCATTGGGAACAAATATCTGAGGATGATCGAAGGGTGCCCGCCGGTATCTGACCCGCTCGTCGGTTAACGCTAACAGCCATGCCTCCAGATCGAGTTTTTCCTGTTCACTCAAATGGAGAATGTTGAGCGGCATAATCTCGCTCCCATCCTTTTCCGTCAGTTGTGCAAAATTTCCCCCTCTGCTATAAACATCGAGCACCCCCCGTAAAGTCAGCTCACCACCGTTGTGGAAGTAAGGCGCTGTCAGTTCAACGTTTCGCAAACCTGGCACTTTGAAGAAACCATCGGCCACCACCGGGCACGAATGACCATCCGGGCAGACAGGCGCTGCAAACAGCTGTTTGGTATAAGACAACGGCATACCAAACGGATCTGTCTGGCCCAGCGCGAGATCACTGCTTGCTGGACGGACACCGATATGGTTGAATCCACGATCAAACGCTTGTCCTTCCCGTATCCTGACCGGGCTGGCCTGCACCTGGCTGACCGCAGCACCGGTCAATTCCGCGCCTTCATGGCAATTGATGCAACGACCACGGGTTTGACTCCTGAAAATATCGGCGCCTCGGATGGCAGCCTCACTGATAGCCGTGCTGTCCCCTTCCATGAAGCGATCATAAGGCGTGTCATCCGCCACGAGCGTTGCTTCATAAAGTTGTATCGCCAAGCCAAAGAACAGTGAGAAATTGAATTCCATCAAGGTATAGCAATCTTTCTGAGCAATAGGACGTGCCCGATGACAAATTTCGCTATGACCGTCCGGCAAAAGTCGAATCTGTTGCTTGGATTGCCACCATTCAGGCTGGAAAGCATACCGAACCATTTCTGCATAATCAGGCAACACCAGTCCCGGCTGCGGCCAAAGGCTATATTTCCCCAGCACACTGTCCTGGGGATGTACTTGCTGCTGAGCAAGTGGCCTGGCTACGAGCATTTTGCGCCCAATCATCGGGAATGGACGATTTGAAGCGGACAGTTCAAAATCATTGACAGCGGCCGCAACCGCTTGTGACGCTAGACTGGCCTGTTCAATGCTGATCCTGACCTGCTCCATCCGCGTTGTACTCTCGGCACGATAAAGATGCGCATTTGGATCACGATCACCCCAATTATTCACACCGTTAAACTCGTACTGCGCCCTTCCGTCATAAAAATTACGATAATTGAATATTGCATTGATGACAGTTGGTGTGTTTCTGGGTTCAACTCGCCTGACATTGATTCGATTCACGCTGAAGCCATCTTGATCGGCTTTCCTGCGCAACTGTTCAACCGGACGGAAAGGCAAGACACGCAGAAATTCGTACGATGCAATGCCCTGCGATGAAACCACATCAACACTATTGAATACGGCGGGAGAAGTTCGATCATTGGGATCAGTCAAGACCCTTAAAGGAAAGTGACTCGTGGTCAATTGCATATTCGGACCCAAATCGAATTCTTGGCGCTTGGCGTCATGCAACGATTGTGTGCCAGGATTCACTTGATTCTTGGATCTGCTATCAGCGCCTGCCTGAAAATGACAGGTAGCGCAAGCGACTATGTTATCGCTGCCAACCTGCATGTCCCAAAACAGCGCCTTACCCAGTGCGATCGCCATCGGCTTGTCACGAATGTACTTATGGAGATCAGGAGGTTCAGGAATTTGGACTGTTTTCAAAGACAAAGGCCGCGGTGGATCAATTTCGCTGGCTAACGTTTGAAGTATTGGCAAAATTAGCCCGATCAATACCAATAACAATTTCGACATAATTTTTTAATTGCTTTTATACGCAGACCAGGCACGCTG
>NZ_JBEUDO010000111.1:0-3007 GCF_050584665.1 Nitrosomonas sp. ANs5 | reverse complement strand
AAAATTATGCGTCTCTATACAATTTTTAATAGGATGTATGAAGCTCAAGATCATTCCTCGTCAGTTTTATGGTGCGAAAATGCACTCACACACATCGGTTGCTGCCGCTAAAATCTAGTATTATAAACGTCGCACCTAAAAATTAGGCACTTAGAAGCTGTTTGGGAATTGAGAGTTCTGGATTAATGTAGCGACTTTTTGCTATGAGCAGACACTATCATGATCAACAAATTAACTTTGTATTTAATTAATAGCGGGCATGGCTATTTCCCCTTCACAGCAAAAACATCTTGATAACATACATTAAGATTATTTAATATCATTATGTTTTTTCAAGACTAACTGCTAGCACTTAATTTTGGATAAATAAAGTTCTTTTTGCGGGATCTTCAAACGCCCATCCTCCATTTCCAAGATTCGATCAAATTTATCGAGTGAGCGTACGTCATGTGTGACGACAATGACGGCAGCATCCCGCTCGCGCGCTACCTTAACAAACAGCTCCATTACCTGGCGTCCACGTTCACTGTCCAAAGCCGCAGTAGGTTCATCGGCTAGAATCAGACTGGGTTCATTTGCAAGCGCCCGGGCAACTGCAACTCGCTGCTGTTCACCACCAGAAAGCGCCTCTGGGAGATTCTTAAGGCGGTGGCTGATCCCCAGATAATCAAGCAACTCCATTGCACGCTGACGTGCCTCCCCTGGGGGAATATCGTTGATTTCGAGTACAATCTGCACGTTTTCCAATGCGTTAAGAAATGGAATCAAATTCGCTTTCTGGAAAATGTAGCCTAAGTGACACCTGCGGAAGGCGCGCAAATCAACCATTGGCTGTTTACTCTCCATCACCAATTCACCCCCGATAATGATACGCCCTGAGGTTGGTGGATTGATGAGAGCCATTGCCGTCAGCAGCGTGGATTTGCCAGCCCCGCTTGGTCCGAGCAACGCGACAGTTTCGCCACAGGCAACGTGCAATGTAACATCCTTCACGGCTGCGACTTCAGTATGGCCATATCCATAGATCTTTGTAAGATTGATCACTTCAATGGCAGGGGTTGAATTGGAAACAGCTTCCATCAGGCCAGCACTGAATTCGGTTCGACACGTAACGCCTTCCAGATGCCTAAGAGGCTGGCTAAAACAGAAATAATTATGACCGTAAAAGCTAGTTGAATCAGGTCCTGCGTTTCTATGACTATCCGGCGCGGGAAATACGGAAAAGCATACAGACCGAGCCATCGCGCCAGACCGAAGCCAAGCGCACCCATGAGCAACGCCTGTTGAAGAATCAGTCCCACGATCACCCGGTTCCGCGCACCAATAAGTTTAAGCAGCGCAATGTCGCGTATTTTATCCAGCGTCAGTGTATAGATAAGGAGTGCGATGATGATAGTGGAAACGACGATGAGCAAAATCCTAAAGAGAAGAAGCTGGCGCCTAGATTTATCCACATGCCCGGAAAGCATAAATTCTCTTTGCTGCTGTGCGGTATAGACCGTGACATCTGGCCAGGCTGAAATCTGGCTAATGATACGCTCGATATCCGCACCCGGTTGTAGTGTCATGAGCACAGCGCTGACCGATGGCAGCGGCAGTTCAGAAATAGCTTGAGAGGGACCGCCAGCACGCTCCAGCAGCAATGGTTGAGTACGGCCGACGTCCTCATTCTCAGTACGCGCATACCGGGCGGTACGCTCCAAACGTATAGCCTCAGCAGGGATATCGTATTGAATGGCCATTGCGTCACTTACCGTAAAAAAAGCCATGCCATCTCCAGCACTGCTGGTCATGCCACGGGTGAGACCGACCACGCGGTAGATATCTTTACCAAATTTGATTTCTTCTCCCAGAGCCAGCCCCAGCGAACGATCGGCGATCATCTCAAAATGCGCCTGCTGCAGTGAGCGTCCCACAATCAGCGGTACCCAATCACCCTTGTCATCAGGCCATGCAAGACCTTGCACCGTCATGCGTAAGGTCTTGTCATGGTGTTCCCGTTGGATTGTATGGGAAACAAACTGACGAGCCAGCGCGACCTCTGATAAAGTGAGCACCCGATTTTCAATGTTGCTTGGAATACGGGATATCTCCGATAAAGGACCGCGTGTTTTATTCTGCACTACCCAGAGATCCGCTCCAATATGGTTAATAAGCAGAGTTGCTTCAAAAACCAGCCCGCGATATTGGCCATTTATACCCATAACGAGCATGAGCAAGAGACTAATGCCGAAGGTCGTAAGTATGAAACGGCCGAAATTATGGCGAATATCGCGAACTGCAAGATTCATCGGATGACAACGGCCTGGCCGTCTTCCAACGTTATCTTCAATTCTTTAGGTGGTTTGACGATTTGATCGCCAGCAGACAGACCATGCACAACCTCGACCAGCTGCTGCCCGTATAAACCCAAACTGATATCACGCCAGACTGCGCGCCCATTTTCATAAACAAACACGCCAGATTTGCCGTTGCGCCAGTACAGGAATTCCTGGGGCATGATCACCACATTAAGTTTGCGGCCAGTCTCGATAAACACTTCTGCCCGCTGCCCTACTGCCCAGTTCACTGGTAATTGCTGAACGCGCACATCGACCAGAAATTCTCGTGTCTCCCGATCTGTTTCTCGACCGAGCCGGGCTACCTGGCCAGAATAATCATGGTTAGGTTCTGCACGGAAAACCACTCGCGCTCACTGCCCCACCGCCAGTGATGCCATCGTGGTTTCATCGAGCCAGGCACTGATCCAGAGTTCATCAGTATCAATAAGCTGCAGAATGGATGCGCCTGGGACGACGACAACACCAGGATCCCGATCGCGCCTTACAATTAAACCGTCATAAGGACTGCGCAGTTCTGTAAATGTTAGTTGCTCCCTTCGAAGCTGTAAATTGTTCTCTGCCGCCATGACCTGTTTTTGTGCTTCCACGACCACGGATAGCGAACGTTTGAGATCCGCTTCAGCGATATGAAGTGTCTCGGCGACTTGATCAAAATAGGATTTAGG
>NZ_JBEUDO010000110.1:0-3133 GCF_050584665.1 Nitrosomonas sp. ANs5 | reverse complement strand
TTGAATGGGTGCGATCCCACAATCGAAGCAATCGAAGGGTCAGACTTGTTTGATCCCGGTTTTCCGTCGATAATCTTCCGATTTACGATCTCCGCCCCTTGGCACGGGCGAGACGCGCCGCTTCAGTCTCCGCGCAATTCTGGCCTTGAATGGATCACTGCCTAGCACCCAGGCTTTATTGGTTGCCGCGCGTATTTCATCAAGCGTTTTTTCCGCAAGCTGCGTCTCGAACATTTGCCGATAGGCGCTTTGCCGCTGTGCACCCGTTTTGCCCAGCCGACGATATTCCCGTTGTGGCGTAATCACCCCATCGGGTTGACCTAATGCGTTATGCCGGTAACTTGACCATGGATAATCCGCTGGATGCGTGACCATGCCGGCGCGTAGCGGATTCAGTTCGATATAGCGCATGCAGGTGAATAGATACTGTTCGCTGTCGATCAGCGTGGCTTTATAACGCCCCTCCCATAAAGTCCCACTGCGTTTGTAACGATGGTTGAAATACTGAACATAATACCGGCCCAGCATTTGCATCAGCTTGCCGATGCCATCCCCGGCACGCGGCGTCACCAGCAAATGCACATGATTGGTCATCAGAACATAGGCATGGATATCGCAACTGTGCTTTTTTCCGGCCGCCTGAAGCTTTTGCAGAAAGAACTGATAATCCTCGTCCACGAAAAAGATTTCCTGGCGATTATTACCACGCTGGATCACATGTTGCGGTTGGCCGGGAATCACCAAACGGGGGAGGCGTGCCATTGATTGGTTGTCTGTCTATTCAAGGAGGCTACAGTTTATCTTGGCAATTATAATAAATCAATCTAATCTGACCCCTTTGGTTTCCTTTGGTTTCTTATCCCGGTTTTATCGGTTACACTGTGACAAATGGCCTGAACATTCATTCCACTCTATTTCCCGGAAAAATGGCACGTTTATCGAAAAGTGACCAGGAATGATTGATTGACATAAATGTCAAATCGATTCAGGTTTTCAGTAAGGAGTTACTACAATGTCCAGTCCAGTTGAAATGTCACACCCACTAGTATCCGTATCAAGCAATTTTTGTGCAAAATACCGTCATTTCTGGTCACTATCGCTGCTTGTCGTCGGTTTATCATGCCACGTCCCGTCATCGGGTGCAGCTGCGCCCGAGACCGTGTCGAGCAATTCGTCGGCTTTGTTGAATCTGGAAATAGCGGGTATCTCGCTCAGCACAGCACCCGAGAAAATTTCCGAGAAACTGGCAGCCCAGGGTTATGTCCAGTCAGGAGAACGCACTTTTCTTAAGGAAACCCCGCTTGCTGGCGGACGCAAAACGCTTTACCGGATTGATGTGGAAGTCAACACAACCCAGCGCAGTATCGCCTATACCCGGACTGAAAGCGGCGGACGTGTCAAAAGCCCGATGGCAAGAAGCCGTGTTGTGCCTGCAGATGAAATGGCTTGGGTACGCACGCTGTATGCCGCGGTCTGCGAGCATGTCGGAGATGAGATCAAGCAAGCGAGAGCCTGCCGGCCCGTTGAGGAAGGCGACATCGGTTTCGGCCAGGGCGCTCTGGTGAAAGTTTCGGACCCACTCGAAGCGGCGCTCGATGCCTCAGGACCAAACACGGCAGCCAGGATCATACAGCGCAAACAGTAAGTGCAGGACTCAGCAGCGAGAGGAGAAAAATCTGGCGTGGCCCGGATTCACGGTTTTCCGCCGATAGAGAATGCCCGGGCCGAGATCCTGATCCTCGGCAGCATGCCGAGCCTCGCCTCGCTCGCTGCCGACCAATATTACGCCCACCGGCAGAACGCATTCTGGCGCATCATGGCCGAGCTGCTCGGGTTTACGCCTGATGCGCCCTATCCACTGAGAAAGCAGGCGCTGCAAACGGCCGGCATCGCCCTGTGGGATGTCCTGCATGCCTGCGAACGCCACGGCAGCCTGGATGCGAACATCGTTGCAGCCAGCCAGGTCACGAATGATTTTGGCGCTTTTTTCCAGACCCACCCCGCAATCAGGCATATCTATTTCAATGGCAGTAAGGCCGAGTCGGCTTTCAAGCAACTCGTATTGCCCGCCATCCCCTGCCCTGCCAGCACGACCCGCCTGCCCTCGACCAGCCCGGCGAACGCTTCTATGACATTTCCCCAGAAACTGGCCGCATGGCGCACAATTGTGGATGCGCACTGAAAAACTGTTGCCGGCAGAACGGTCCAGGTTGATGTTGAGCTGGATTGCCGCGCCACTTCCACGGCTCGCCAAACGGGAGGATGCGCTTGCGTAGCATAAAATCGATGATAGATGCTTGCCGGGGCACATGTTCATTATTCACGAAACTGGAAATCGTGGAATCTCACTTTTCCCAATAACCGTAATTTAACGTCAGTCGGCTGGTGCACAAGCGCGGGATCAAGTCAGACACTCTGATCACCACTAACAAATCGCTTTGCATAATAAAAACTGACGCTACTGGCCGTTGCACGCGTTCTGGCAGCAAACATAAACACTTTACAACAAAAAGAAAAGGGCTAGAATGGAAATGCGGGTTTGACTATGAGACAGCAGTAGAAAAACCCCCGAATAGTCAAGAGATAAGCTTAGTCGTTATTGTATTTTTGTTTAACAGAGTACGAGGAGGGGCTATGAATTATCGTCAAAAAAAATTCTCGCGTCGTGAGTTAATCAAGTTTGTGGCCTTTGGTGCCGCTACACCATTTATTTGGGGGTTAACAAACAAGACCGAAGCAGCCAAAGCATCCAAAGCGCAAGTGAAGTATCAAGATAAGCCAAATGGAAATGAAAAATGCAGTAATTGCATACAGTTCATTCCTGGAGAAACACAAGACGCTAATGGTGAATGTAAAGTTGTACAAGGCAGTGTCAGCCCTCAGGGGTGGTGCACCGTATATGCTCCAGAATCATAACTGTGTAACGAAGAAATAACCAGCAGGGTATCTCACGCTCATAGGGTACCCTGTGAGGAGCGTAAGGAAGCTTGGGGTCAAGTCTTCTGTCGACGTATTCACGGGCGGAGTAAAGGACTGGCTTTCGATCGCCATTAGGAGTTGCTCATCTGTTTCCGGCCCTTTCGTTTGGCGGCGCCTCAATAGACATCCCCTGGTCAACTTCGCCAGCCCCTCT